>NZ_JAQVGQ010000046.1 GCF_028696615.1 Immundisolibacter sp.
GGACGGCTCCATCTACGCCTACGTCAACCGCTGCGCGCACCGTGGTGCCGCCATTTGCCGCGAGCTGCGCGGCAATGTGCAAAACCACCTGTGCGTCTACCACCAGTGGGCCTACGACCTGAAGGGCAACCTGATCGGCGTGCCTTTCCGGCGTGGCCTGAACGGTCAAGGCGGCATGCCGGCCGACTTCGACATGAAGCAGCACGGCCTGCAGAAGCTGCGTGTCGACGCCCATGCCGGGCTGGTGTTCGCGACTTTCTCGGACACGGTCGAGTCACTGCAGGACTATTTGGGGCCGATGCCGCGCCAGGCCATCGACCGCATCATGCGCCGGCCGATCAAGGTGCTGGGTGACCAGCGCCAGTACGTGGCCGGCAATTGGAAGCTGTACGCCGAAAATACGCGCGACCCGTACCACGCCAGTCTGCTGCACCTGTTCCACTGCACCTTCGGGCTGTACCGGTCGAGCCAGAAGGGCGTCAGCGTGATGGATGCTCGGCGTCGGCACTCGATGCTTACCGCCATGCGTGGCACCGACGAGGGACAGCTCGACGACTACAAGGACACGCGCACCTTCAACTCTGAGTTCACGCTGGCCGATCCGTCGGTGCTGGCCGGTCGACCGGAGTTCGACGACGGCATCACGCTGGTGATCCTGGCGGTGTTCCCGAACCTGGTGGTGCAGCAGATCGCCAACACGCTGGCGGTGCGGCAGATCATCCCGCGCGGGGTGGACAAGTTCGAGCTGGTCTGGACCCAGTTTGGCTACGCCGACGATGATGCGCAGATGGACGCCATCCGCAACAAGCAGGGTAACCTGATCGGCCCGGCCGGCCTCATCTCCATGGAAGATGGCGAGGCGGTGGAGATCGTGCATCGCTCGATCGTGCGCGACCAGGACAAATGCTCGTACATCGCCATGGGCGGCGAGCAGGCCAAGGACGCCGAGCACCTGGTCACCGAGGGCAGCATCATCGGTTTTTGGGAGTATTACCGGCAGGCGATGGGCTGGGTGGCTTGAGGTGGAGCTGAAGACCCCCACGCAGGAGGTTTTTGGCTCGCGGCCGCGCGGCACGCCATGAATCAGTGACTCAAGTCCTTGATTCGGGGCGTGGCATCCCGCCCCGGACGGAATCGCTGAATAAATCAGCGGTTTCTCGGGGCACGACATGGGGGATTTCGTCATGGCAGAAAAAGTGCTCGATTTCTACATTGATTTCACGAGCCCGTTCACGTACCTGTGCAACATCAAGTTGCCGGACCTGGCGGCCAAGTACGGTTACCGGCTCGCCTATCATCCGATCGACATCCCGACCGCCAAGCTGGCGGCCGGTAACTACGGCCCGTCCAACCGCCAGGTGCCGGCCAAGATCAAGGCGCTGATGCAGGATTTGCACCGCTGGGCCGAGCATTACGGCGTGCCGTTCACGTTCCCGAAGGGGCTGAACGCCTGGCGGATGAACATCGGCACGTTTTTCGCCATTGAAAACGGCAAGGCGCGCCAATATGTAGACGAGGCATTTCGCCTGGTCTGGGCCGAGGGCGTCGATCCGAATGACGATGCCGTGCTGCGCAGACTGGCCCGGACCGTGGGCCTGGACGAGGATGCCTTCATGGCCTACGTGTCCTCGCGCGAGGGCGAAAAGGCGTACGAGGCATCGCGGGTCGCGGCGCACGCCCGGGGCGTGTACGGGGTGCCGATCATGATGGTCGACGACCAGATCTGGTGGGGAAACGACCGGCTGATGTTTGTCGAGGAATACCTCAAGGCCCACGCCGCTTGAGGAAAGGCTGGAGGGTTGTGGTTCATGCCGATTTACGAGTACGCCTGCCGCGCCTGTGGCGCGCAGCGGGAAGTGATGCAGAAGGTCAGCGACGCACCGTTGACGACGTGCCCGGAATGTCAGGCTGATGCCTTTCAGAAGAAGGTATCGGCGGCCGGTTTTCAGCTCAAGGGCAGCGGCTGGTATGTGACCGATTTTCGCGGTGGTTCCAAAAAAGCCGCCGGTGGCGCGGACTGCCCTGCGCAGGGCGATTCGTCCTCCGGCGCGTGTTCTGGCGACGCTTGTGCCGGCAGCGCCGGGGCGGCGACTGCGGCCGCCGGCTGAGGCGGTATCCTGCAGCGCCAGGCAGGCGGGGCCCGCTCCGTCCGCCTGGCGCTTTTTGCGTTTTCGGTGGGCGCTGTGACGCCCCTGTCCATCAAGCATCGGAGCCGATAGTGCGTAGCGTTTATTGCGGGCTGGTCGACGAGGCGGCCCTGGGGCAGAGCGTCACCCTGTGCGGCTGGGTACACCGCCGGCGCGATCACGGCGGGGTGATTTTCATCGACCTGCGCGACCGCGAAGGCCTGGTGCAGGTGGTCGTCGACCCGGACACCGAGGTCGCTTTTCGCACCGCCGAGCAGGTACGCTCGGAATACGTGCTGAAGATCACCGGCACCGTGCGCGCTCGCCCGGCGGGCACCGAGAACGCCGCCATGCACAGCGGCAAGGTGGAGGTGTTGGCGAGTGCCATCGAGGTACTGAATGCCGCCCACACGCCGCCGTTTCAGCTCGACGAGGACGATGTCGGCGAGGACAAGCGCCTGCGCTACCGCTACCTCGACCTGCGCCGCCCGCAGATGCAGGAACGTCTGCGCCTGCGCTCGAAGGTCACCGGCTGGCTGCGCCGCTATCTCGAGGCCGAGGGCTTCGTCGAGGTGGAAACGCCCATCCTCACCCGCGCCACGCCCGAGGGCGCGCGCGACTACCTGGTGCCGTCGCGCGTGCACCCAGGCAGCTTCTTCGCCCTGCCGCAGTCGCCGCAGCTGTTCAAGCAGATTTTGATGATGGGCGGCCTGGATCGTTATTTCCAGGTGGCGCGCTGTTTTCGCGACGAAGACCTGCGCGCCGACCGTCAGCCGGAGTTCACGCAGCTCGACATCGAGGCCTCATTCCTGGACGAGAACGCGTTCATGGCCATCATGGAGGCGATGATCCGCGGCCTGTTCGCCGACGTGCTGGGCGTCGAGCTGCCGAATCCGTTGCCGCGCATGAGCTACGCCGAGGCCATGTCACGCTTCGGTATCGACCGACCCGACCTGCGCAACCCACTGGAACTGGTCGAAGTCTCGGACCTGCTGCGCGAGACCGCCTTCAAGGTGTTCGCGGGGCCGGCCAACGACCCCGAGGGCCGCGTAGCAGCATTGTGCGTGCCGGGCGGGGGCGCTAGCCTGAGCCGGCGTGAGCTCGACAACTACGTCGAGTTCGTCAAGCAGTTCGGCGCCAAGGGTCTGGCCTACATTCGTCTGGCCGAGGGCGCCGACGGCGGTGTCGAGTGGCAGTCGCCGATCGTGAAGTTCCTGGACGGTGAGACGGTCGCCGCCATTCTCGAGCGCGTCGGCGCCAGCGTGGGCGACGTGGTGTTCTTCGGTGCCGACAAGGCGAGTACCGTCAACGGCTACATGAGCCATCTGCGCGGCAAGCTGGCGGACGATCTGGGTCTGCTCGAAGGCGGCTGGAAGCCGCTGTGGGTGGTCGATTTCCCGATGTTCGAGCGCGATCCCGACAGCGGCCGCTGGCAGGCGCTGCACCATCCGTTCACCGCCCCGCAGGTGCCGGACGTCGACGCCATGCTCGACGATCCGGGCCGGTGTCTGTCGCGTGCCTACGACATGGTGCTGAACGGCTCCGAAATCGGCGGTGGGTCCATCCGCATTCACCGGCCGGACATGCAGCAGGCGGTGTTCGGCCTGCTCGGAATCGACGAGGAAGAGGCCCGCGCCAAGTTCGGCTTCCTGCTCGAGGCGCTGGGCTACGGCGCGCCGCCACACGGCGGCATGGCGTTTGGCATCGACCGTCTGGTGATGTTGATGGCCGGTGCCGGCTCCATCCGCGACGTGATCGCCTTCCCCAAGACGCAGCGGGCGCACTGCCCGCTGACCGACGCACCGTCCCCGGTGGACGAGGCGCAGCTGCGCGAGCTGGCCATCCGGACGGTCGTCAAAAAGCACGCAACTCACTGACCATAAAACGTTACTCTCATGGCCGGTCATTCCAAATGGGCTAACATCCAGCACCGCAAGTCCGCCCAGGACGCCAAGCGCGGCAAGCTGTTCACCAAGCTGATCCGCGAGTTGACCACGGCCGCGCGTACCGGTGGCGCGGACCCGGCGTCGAACCCGCGCCTGCGCACCGCCATCGACAAGGCGCTGGCCGCCAACATGACGCGCGACACCATCGACCGCGCCGTCAAGCGCGGTGGCGGCGCGGCCGACGGTGACAACTACGAGGCCGTGCGCTACGAGGGCTACGGGCCCGGTGGTGTGGCCATCATGGTCGACTGCCTCACCGACAACCGCAATCGCACCGTGGGCGAGGTGCGGCACCTGTTCTCCAAGCGCGGCGGCAACCTCGGCACCGACGGCTCGGTGGCGTATCTGTTCGAGGCGCGCGGCAGCATCGTGCTGCCGGCCAGCGTGAGCGAAGATCGCGCCTACGAGCTGGCGCTCGAAGCGGGTGCCGACGACGTGGTGGTACAGGACGGCGGCATCGAGCTGCTGACTGCGCCCGAGCGCCTGCACGAGGTGCGCGAGGCGCTGCTGGCGCTGGGGGTGACGCCCCTGTCGGCGGAACTCGCCGAGCGGCCGAGCACCACCGTGCAGCTGGATGCCGAGCAGACGCTGGCCGTCATCAAACTGCTCGACGCGCTCGAGGACCTCGACGACGTGCAGCGGGTGCACTCGAACGCCGAGTTCTCGGACGAGGCGCTGGCGGCGCTGTCCTGACGCCGGTCGCGTGGCGCGCATACTCGGCATCGATCCTGGCTCGCGCCTGACCGGTTTCGGGCTCATCGATGCGCGCCCCGGCGGGGCGCGGTACGTCGAAAGCGGCATCATCCGTGTCGATCCGGGTCCGCTCGACGCGCGCCTGGCCTGCATCTTCGGCGGCGTGCGCGAGCTGATCGCCGAGTTTCAGCCCACCGCGGTGGCGATCGAGAACGTGTTCATGCATCGCAATGCCGCCTCGGCGCTGAAGCTCGGTCAGGCGCGCGGCGCTGCCATCGTGGCGGCGGCGGTGGCGGGCGTGTCGGTGGCCGAGTACACACCGGCCGAGATCAAGCTGTCCGTGGTCGGCAACGGTCGCGCCAGCAAGGCGCAGATCGAATTCATGGTCGGCCGCCTGCTGGGGTTGGCCGTGCTGCCGCGAGCGGATGCGGCGGACGCCCTGGCCGGTGCGCTGTGCCATGCCCACCACATGGCCACGGCGGCCGCCACTGCCGGACGGGCCGGCGCATGATCGGGCGCCTGGCCGGCACGCTGCTGGTCAAAGCGCCGCCGGCGCTGCTGGTGGACGTGGGCGGCGTGGGTTACGAGCTCGAAGCGCCGCTGAGCACCTTTTACAACCTGCCGGCGGTGGGCGCGCCGGTGGTGCTGCACACACACCTTTTGGTGCGCGAGGACGCGCAGCTGTTGTACGGCTTCGGCACCGAGGCCGAGCGGGCCCTGTTTCGTCAGCTACTGAAGGTGAGCGGTGTCGGCGCCAAGCTGGCGCTGGTCATCCTGTCGGGCGTGTCGGTGGACGAGCTGGCGGCGATCATTGCCGATGCCGACCCGGCGCGCCTGGTGCGTATCCCGGGCATCGGCCGCAAGACTGCCGAGCGGCTGATCCTGGAGCTGCGCGAGCCGCTGGGGCGCATGGTGGCGGCGTCGGTAACCGTGGCGTCGCCGCGGGCCGATGCCGCGGGCGATGCCGCGGCCGCGCTCGAAGCCCTGGGCTACAAGCCGGCCGAAGTGCGCGCCGCGCTGCGCGACCTGCCCGCCGACGCCAGCAGCGAAGACCTGATTCGGGCGGCGCTCAAGCGCCTGATGCGGAACTAGCCCATGGCCATCGAACGCGACGGCATCCTGAAGCCACAGCCGGCGGCGCCGGATGAAGTGCACGTCGAGCGCGGCATCCGGCCGGGCCGCTTGGCCGACTACGTCGGCCAGCGCGCCATCCGCGAACAGCTCGATATCTTCATCGGCGCCGCCCGCGAGCGGGGCGAGGCGATGGATCACGTGCTGCTGTACGGCCCGCCGGGCTTGGGCAAGACCACCCTCGCCCACATCATCGCCCACGAGCTCGGCGTCGGGCTGCGCACCACGTCCGGGCCGGTGCTGGAGCGGCCGGGGGACCTGGCAGCCATTCTGACCAACCTTGCCCCCAACGACGTGCTGTTCGTGGACGAGATCCACCGCCTGAGCGCCACGGTGGAGGAAGTGCTGTACCCGGCGCTCGAGGATTTCCAGCTCGACATCGTCATCGGCGAGGGGCCGGCGGCGCGCTCGATCAAGCTCGACCTGCCGCCGTTCACCCTGGTCGGCGCCACCACGCGCGCCGGCTTGCTCACCTCGCCGCTGCGCGACCGCTTCGGCATCGTGGCGCGGCTCGAGTTCTACAGCGTGGACGAGCTGACGTTGATCGTGCAGCGCGCCGCGCGCCTGTTGGGTTTCGAGCTGGACCAGGGTGGCGCGCAGGAACTCGCCCGCCGCTCGCGCGGCACGCCGCGTATCGCCAACCGCCTGCTGCGCCGCGCGCGCGACTACGCGCAGATGCGCGCCGACGGCGCGGTCACGCGCGAGGTGGCGGACGCGGCGCTGGCCATGCTGGACGTGGACCGCCAGGGCCTGGATGGCAACGACCGGCGTCTGCTGGCGGCGGTGCTGCAGAAGTTCGGCGGCGGTCCGGTGGGCGTCGACAATCTGGCCGCCGCCATCGGCGAGACGCGCGACACCATCGAGGACGTGATCGAGCCCTACCTCATCCAGCAGGGACTGCTGATGCGCACGCCGCGCGGGCGCGTGGCCACCGAGGCGGCCAGCCTGTACCTCGGGCTCACGCCCAAACTGGCGCCCGACGCCCCGGCGGCGGATCTGTTCGGCGACTGACGGCGCGGTTCTGGGCGCAACGCCGCCGCTGCTAAAATTCTGCGCCGCAGCAACGGTCTCACCAAGCGGCGGCACTCATTCCCCTTCCGTCCATCCTCCGCGGAGCAGCGTTTGGCCAACGAGTTATCCATCGCCCACCTGGTCATGGGGGCGGGTCCGGTCGTCAAGGCCGTGATGATCATTCTGCTTGGGGCCTCGGTGTTCTCCTGGGCCATCATGTTGCGCAAGCGGCGCGCGTTCGCGCAGGTGGCGACGGCCATCGAGGCGTTCGAGCGCCGTTTCTGGTCCGGGCAGGACATGGAGGAGCTGTACCGGGCGGCGGTCGGCAGCGTCTACCCGCCGGGCAGTGTGGAGGGCGTGTTCATCGGCGGTTACCGCGAGTTTCGCCACCTTTACGAGCAAAAGCACCTGCCGATCGAGGCCGCGCTCGACTCTGCCCAGCGCGGCATGCGCGCCGGTTTGGCACGCGAAATGGAGGCGCTCGACGATCAGCTGCCGTACCTGGCCACCATCGGCTCCATCAGTCCGTACATCGGCCTGTTCGGCACCGTCTGGGGCATCATGAGCGCCTTCCAGTCGCTCGGCACCACCGGCCAGCCGACGCTGGCGCTGGTCGCGCCGGCCATCTCCGAGGCCCTGGTCGCCACCGCCATGGGCCTGTTCGCTGCCATCCCGGCAGTGATCGCCTACAACCGATTCGCGGCGGTGGTCGATCACCGCGCCGGCCAGTACGAGGCCTTCATCGAGGATTTCATGAGCCTTCTGCAGCGCCAGGCGCATGCGTTTCGCGCCGGCCAGGGCCGCAGCAACGTGACGGCGGGCTGAGTCATGGCGCAGGTGCAGGGCCGGCGCCGGCGCGGCCGCGTGGTGGCCGAAATCAACGTCGTGCCGTACATCGACGTCATGCTGGTGCTGCTGATCATCTTCATGATCACCACGCCGCTGCTCGAACAGGGCGTCGAAGTCGACCTGCCGCAGGCCAAGGGACAGGCGGTCGAACAAAAACAGCAGACGCCCATCACGGTCACCGTCGACCGCGACGGCAAGCTCTATTTCGACGCCCAGAACTACCGCAGCGAGAAGGACAAGCCCGAGGATCCGGCGCACATCATGGCCCTGACGCGGGTGGCGCTGGAGCGCACGCCGAATGCGCCGGTGGTGGTGCGCGGCGACAAGGACGTGCCCTATCAGGCGGTCATCGATGCGATGAGCCTGCTGAAGCAGGCCGGCGCGCCCAAGGTTGGATTGGTGACCAAGGTTGCCGACTGATCGCTTGAAAAAACGCCGGTCCCCGCGGCCCGGCATGTCGGGGCCGCTGCTGTGGGCCATCGTCCTGCATGTGGCGCTGATCGCGCTGCTGACGGTCGGCTTCGATTGGTGGAAGGAAAAGCCGGCGCCGCCCGCCGGGCAACCCATCGAGGCCGAGGTCATCGACCCGGCGGCACTCGACGCCGCGCGCCAGCAGATGGAGGCGGCCGAGCAAGCGCGGCAACGCGCCGAGCAGGAGCGCGCCCGGCAGGCCGCCGCCGAACAAGAGCGCCTGGACGAGCTGCGCCGTCAGCGCGAACTGGAGCAGCAGCAGGCGCAGGCGGCCGCCGAGCAGCGTCGGCAGGCCGAGGAGGCCGCCAAGCAGGCCGCCTTGCAGGCCGAGCGCGAGCGACAAGCGGCCGAGCAGGCGGCCAAGGCCAAGCAGCAAGCCGAGGCGGAAGCGCGCGCCGCCGCCGAAAAGGCCGCCGCTGCCCAGGCGGAAAAAGCGGCCGCCGAACGGGCGGCGGCTGAAGCCAAGCGTCAGCAGGAGCTGGCCGCCCAGGCGGCGGCGCAGAAGGCCGCCGAGCAAAAGGCCGCTGCCGAGAAAGCCGCTGCGGCCAAGCTCGCGGCCGACAAGGCGGCGGCGCAGAAGCTCGCCGAGCAGGCCGCCGCGCAAAAAGCCGCGGCGCAGAAAGCCGCCGCCGAGAAAGCTGCGGCGCAGAAGGCTGCGGCTGACAAGGCCGCGGCAGAAAAGGCCGCTGCAGAAAAGGCAGCCGCTGCGAAGGCTGCGGCCAACAAAGCGGCCGCAGAAAAGGCGGCTGCCGAGAAAGCGGCAACGGACAAGGCGGCGGCACAGGCGGCAGTGGCCAGAGCAGCCGCCGACAGCGACGCCGCCGCCGTGTACGCGGAGGCGATCCGTCGCCAAGTCGAGGCGCGTTGGCGCAAACCTTTGAACTGGCCGCCAGGCTTGAAATGCGAGCTGCGTGTGAAACTGCTGCCCAGCGGTGAAGTCATCGATGCCCAGGCCCTGGCTTGTGGCGGCGATCCGGCCTTCGTCGAGTCGGTGCAGGAGGCGGTGATGGCGGCCTCGCCCTTGAAAGTTCCAACCGACATCAGGCTGTTCAATGAAAAATTCCGGAATTTCGTTTTCGAGTTCAAGGCGGATGCGGGTTGATCGCTGGCTGCTCGGCCTGCTGATGTTGGCGCTGGCCGGCGCGGCCCGTGCCGAGCTGCGCATCGAGATCACCCAGGGCGCGGCGCAGGTGATCCCGATCGCCGTCGTTCCGTACGCCAACGACGGCGGAGCCGATGCCATTCACGCCGTGATCGGCGCCGATCTGGCGCGGTCCGGGCAGTTTCGCGTGATTCCCGACGAGCAAATGCTGTCGCGGCCGAGCGAGGCCGCGCAGGTCAATTTCCGCGACTTCCAGCTGGTGATGGCGCAGTACCTGGCCATCGGCAGGCTGTTGCCGCAGCCGGATGGCCGTTTTACCGCCGAGTTCGAGCTGTTCAACGTCGCCACCGGGCAGCGGATGACCGGTGCCCGCTTTCCGGGCGTGCCGGCGGCCAGCAAGCGGCGCCTGGCGCATCACATCGCCGACCTCATCTACGAGGCGATCACCGGTGTGCGGGGCGTGTTCAGCACGCGCGTGACCTATGTCACGCAGGTTGGCGATAACTACGAACTGCAGGTCGCCGACGCCGATGGCCACAACCCGGTGACCATACTGCGATCGCAGGAGCCGATCTTGTCGCCCAGTTGGTCGGCGGACGGGCGCTACCTCGCCTATGCCACCTACGCTAACCGGCGTGCCGCCATTTTCCGACAGGATGTCGCCACCGGTGTGCGCCAGCTGGTGTCCTCGTTTCCCGGGCTCAATGGGGCGCCGGCGTTCTCGCCGGACGGCAGCCAGATTGCGCTGGTGCTGTCCAAGGACGGCAATCCCGACATCTACGTCATGAACCTCGCCGGCGGCCCGCCACGGCGCATCACCCAGCACTTCGCCATCGATACCGAGCCGACCTGGTCGCCGGACGGCCGCTACATTTATTTCACCTCCGATCGCAGCGGCGGGCCGCAGATCTATCGCGTACCCGCCAGCGGTGGGCCGGAAGAGCGTGTCACCTTCGAGGGGGTCTACAACGCCCGGCCGGCGGTGTCGCCGGATGGGCGCAAGATCGCCGTGGTGCACGGGGCCGCCGGGCGCGGCTACCGGATTGCCGTGTTCGATTTGGCCAGTCGTCGCCTGGACGTCCTGACCGATGGGCCGCTGGACGAGTCGCCCTGCTTCGCGCCGAATGGGCAAGTCATCATCTATACTACAAAATCTGGCGGCGCCGAGGCGCTTGCCACCGTCTCGATCGATGGCGCCGTTCGCCAGCGCTTGGGTGTTTCCCAAGCCAAGGTGCGAGAGCCGGGTTGGTCACCGTTTGGCGCCGCGCCCTGAGGGCGCCTGGATGTGTCGGGGCAGCGCCTTTGACTCGGCGCCGCCTGCCCGCGGCGGGATACCGGGGCATGAATAGAGGGCGTAAGCCTTTGATTCATCGAGTCAGCGCAGGCATCAGCCACGCGGCAGCGCGCTCATCAGGCCGTTGAAAAATCTTTTTCAACGGCCTGTTAAGGCAAGCCAGCGATGGCTTGCCCCCAAAGCAAGCGCGTCAAGCGCTTGCTTTGGGGGAGGCTCGTTGCGGACATGTGCCGCGACGAGCCGAGTTGAAAAAGGGCAGGATGGTCTTTTTCAACGGCCTGTTAAACAATTCCAAGGATGGAAATTGAGGTTTCTTTTTTTGGCCCCACCGTTCGCGAGGAGCTTCTGTCGATGAAGAAGGTGTTGTTTGTGTGTGCGATTGCCCTCACCGCCGTGGCGGTGGCCGGCTGCGGCAAGAAAGCCACCACGCGCGCCGGTGCAGAAGGTTCTGCCGCGGTGGGCAGCGCAGGCACCGCGGGCACCGGTGCGGACGGCGCCTACGGTGCGGGGACCGGCGGCGGTTTCGGGGCGGGTTCGCTGGATGACCCAAGCAGCCCCTTGTCGCAGCGCAAAATCTACTTCGGCCTCGATCGCTACGACGTGACCGAGGAATACCGCGGCTTGGTGGAGGCTCACGCCGGCTACCTGCGCAGCAACCCGAATGCCGCCGTGACGCTGGAAGGCCACACCGACGAGCGCGGCTCGCGTGAGTACAACATCGCGCTGGGCGAGCGTCGCGCGAACGCCGTCCGCGACCTGTTGGTGGCGTTGGGCGCCTCGGTCAGCCAGATCACTACCGTCAGCTACGGCGAGGAAAAGCCGGCTGCCGATTGCCACGACGAGAGTTGCTGGTCGCAGAACCGGCGCGTCGAAATCGTCTACACCGCCCGGTAAGCGCTGATGCTGCTCCGATCCGGCCGCCGCTGCGGCGTGCTCGTCTTGTCGCTGGCATTGGCCGGCCCGGTGTCGGCAGCGACGAATGCCAAGGACTTCGACCAGCGCCTGACCGCGCTCGAACAGGCCATCGGTTCGGCCGGTTCCGGGCAGAGCCAGGCGCAGTTGGTCATGCAGCTGCAGCAGATGCAGGCGGAATTGCGCCAGCTGCGTGGCATGGTCGAAGAGTCGGCCAACCAGGTTCAGGAACTGCAAAAGCGCCAGCGCGAGTTCTATCTCGACCTCGACAGCCGCCTGAGCGCCCTGGAGCAGGGCGGCGCGGGCCGGGCAGCCGGCCCGACAGACGCGGCGGCCGGCGCAAGCCCACCCGCGCCGACGAACGCCGAGCCGGCTGCGCCCGCCGTCAGCGCCGACGCCGGCCCCGTGGAGCGGCCGGTGCCTGCAGTGGTCCCCGAGGCACCGGCGGCACCACCCGAGGCACCGGCGGCGCCAGTTGCGCAGCAGCCGGCGGCGCCACCGGCGCAGGTTGCCGCTGTGGCGCCGGCTGCCACTGCGGCGGACGCCGGCGGCGAGCAGGCCGCTTACCGGGCCGCGTCGGACCTGTTGCGCATCGGCCGTTACGAGGATGCCATCGCCGGCTTTCGTGCGCAGTTGCAGAAATATCCTGGCGGCTCCCTGGCGGCCAACGCGCAGTACTGGATTGGCGAGGCGTACTACGTGACGCGCCAGTTCGACCGCGCCTTGGCGGAATTCCAGCGCGTCGTGTCCGACTATCCGCAGTCGCCCAAGGCCGCCGATGCGTTGCTCAAGATCGGCTACATCCAGTACGAGCGGCGTGACTTTCCGGCCGCGCGCCAGACCCTGACCAATCTGAAGGCGACCTGGCCCAACAGCCCGGCGGCGCGGCTGGCCGAGAACCGCCTGAGCCGCATGAAGGAAGAGGGCGTCTGAACGTCCTTCGGACGCGTTCGATGATGTCCAGGGTTGCCGGCCAATTGCCCGCTGCGGCGGCGGTGCGGTTGAAGATCACCGAAATTTTTCATTCGATTCAGGGTGAAGGCTTGACCGCCGGCGTGCCGACGGTGTTCGTGCGCCTGACCGGGTGTCCGCTGCGCTGTAGCTATTGCGACACCGCCTATGCGTTCAGCGGCGGGCATTATCTGGAAGTGCCCCAGATACTCGAGCGCGTGCGGGCGTTCCAGACCCAGCACGTCACCGTGACCGGCGGCGAGCCGCTGGCGCAAGTCGGCGCACTCGACCTGCTGCGTGCGCTGTGCGATGCCGGCTACGCGGTGTCGTTGGAGACCAGCGGCGCGCTCGACGTGGCGCAGGTCGATCGTCGCGTGGTGCGGGTACTGGATCTGAAGACGCCGTCGTCGGGCGAGTGCGAGCGCAATCTGTACTCGAATCTCGCGCTGCTGCAGCCCGGGGATCAGGTCAAGTTCGTGCTGGCCGACCGGGCCGACTACGAGTGGGCGCTGGACACCGCGCGGCGCCACGACATCGCCCAGCGGGCCAGCGTTTTGTTCTCGCCGGTATGGGGGCGCCTCGACCCCGCGATGCTCGCCGAGTGGATGTTGGCCGATCGTGTGCCGTACCGCCTGCAACTGCAGTTGCACAAAATTTTGTGGGGCGAGGCGCCAGGGCGATGAGCACTGCGAGTTCACCCAAAGCGGCCGTGGTATTGCTGTCCGGCGGGCTCGACTCGGCCACAGTACTGGCCATGGCGCGGGCCGAGGGCTATATCTGCCACGCCCTGAGTATCGATTACGGCCAGCGACACGGTGCCGAACTGGCGGCCGCCGCGCGGGTGGCCGCCGCCGGCGGCGCTGCTACGCAGCGCACCGTCACGGTCAACCTGGACGCCATCGGTGGCTCGGCGCTGACCGACGCTGCGATCGCCGTGCCTGCGGCGCCGAGTGTCGGTATCCCCATCACCTACGTGCCGGCGCGCAACACGGTGTTTCTGGCCATCGCCCTCGGCTATGCCGAAGTGCTGCACGCGGCGGCGATTTTCGTCGGCGTCAACGCAGTGGACTACTCGGGGTATCCCGATTGCCGGCCGGCATTCATCGACGCCTTCCAGGCGTTGGCGCAGATCGCCACCAAGGCCGGCGTGGAGGGTCACGCCCCGCGCATCATGGCGCCGCTGCTGAACCTGTCCAAGGCGGACATCATTCGCCGCGGCCAGGCGCTGGGTGTCGATTATGGGCTCACGGTGTCTTGCTATAATGCCGACCCGCTCGGCCGGGCCTGTGGCCGGTGCGATGCCTGTCGCCTGCGGGCGAACGGCTTTCGCGACGCGGGCGTGCCGGACCCGACGCCATATCTTCGTGGCTGAGCGGATTGCCGCCGAAAAGCCGGGTCTACGCTTCCAATCTCGCCCCTCGGGGCCGTTAGCTCAGTCGGTAGAGCAGCGGACTTTTAATCCGCGTGTCCAGGGTTCGATTCCCTGACGGCCCACCACTTTTCAACGCCCAACCTCTATCGGTTGGGCGTTTTCGTTTTCAGGTTCCGCGAAACAACGCGGGGCGGCGACCCGTTCTGCGTGTGCTGCCCTTCGTCGCCAGGTCGCGAAGGGCCCACCCGGTTCGACTCTCTTTCGCCCTCTTTTCTCTCGAAATCCGCGCCAACTTCTTTGCGGAAGCGCACGCAAATGGCCTTGTGGCCCAGTGACTTGCACGTGCGTCACTGCCATCGGTTGTCCATCGTGCTTGGATGAGCAAGGCATCAAGCCCGCGCCGCAGTCGCCGCAGCAGCACAGGGCATCGAGTACAGCCCCTGGCGTCCCTGCACCACCACGAGCGCACGATAGGCGAAGAGCGGCCCTTCGGCCTCGGGCTTACC
>NZ_JAQVGQ010000266.1 GCF_028696615.1 Immundisolibacter sp.
TCTCGTACCTGTCGTTCTTCGGCCACAAGTACGCCAAGAAGGTGATGGGGCCGTTCTGGGAGCGCGCCGACGCGCTCGGCAAGGACCGCAACCCCTACCGCGCCGGCTACGCGCAGTTCATCTGCGTATCCGAGACCGACGCGCAGGCGCAGCTCGACTATGAGGAGCACGTCAAGTATTTCTTTGCCAAATGCATGCACATCGACCCGCGCTTTTTCGAGGCGCCGGGCTACCGCACCGTGGCCTCGCTGCGCGCGGGTCTGCGCTCGCAGCTGGACGGCACGGCCAAGGTCGGCAAGGCCATCCTCGACGAAGGCTTCGGCTGGAAGGAACTGGTCGAGAGCGGCTACATCATCGCCGGGTCGCCGCAGACCGTGCGCGAGCAGATCATCGAGGCCGCGCGCGAGCTGCACGTCGGCAACCTCATCTGGCTGTTCCACTGCGGCTCCATGCCGCAGCACCTGACGCTGAAGAACCTGCACCTGTTCGCCGAGGGCGTGCTGCCGCATATCCGAAACCTGTGGCCGCAGTGGGATCATCGGCCGTTCTGGCCGCGCGGATTCGGCGAGCCGACGCCGGACACCCATCGCAGCGCGGCTTGAGGGAGCACGAAATGGCCGAGCCGACAATCCACACTTATCAGGTCAATGCGCGCCTGGCGATCGACACGCTGGAGGCCGGCAGCGGCGAGCCGCTGCTGTTCCTGCACGGCGCCGGCGGCCTGGCCTGGGACCCGTACCTCGACGCGCTGGCCGAGCGCCGGCGGGTGATCGCGCCTTTCCTGCCCGGCACATCCAAGTCCAACGACATCGCCCAGGTGCGCGACCTGTGGGATCTCACGCTGTGCTACTACGACCTGCTGGACGCGCTGCGCATCGACCGCGCCGACGTCATCGGGCACTCCATGGGCGGCATGATCGCCTGCGAGATGGCGGCCAACGATCAAAGCCGCGTGGGGCGTCTCATCGCCATCGCGCCGGCCGGGCTGTTCGACATCGACGACCCGATGCCGGACATCTTCGCCATGCGTTCGGCGGAGCTGGCGCAGCGTGTGCTGGTCGACCCGAACTCGCCCATCGCCGCGCTGCTCGGCGCCATGCCGGAGGACGTGGACGAGCAGGTGGAGGTGCTGATCCAGCGCCTCAGTACGTTGAATGCCGCCGCCAAGTTCCTGTGGCCGATTCCGGACAAGGGCCTTATCCGCCGCCTGCCGCGCATCAAGGCGCCGACGCTGATCGTCTGGGGTCGCCAGGATGGTTTGATTCCGGTGAGTTACGGCAGCACGTTTCGCGACCGCATTCCCGGCGCGCGGCTCGAAGTGCTGGAGCAGGCCTCGCACCTGGTGCAGCTCGAGCGCCTGCCGCAAGTGCTCGAGCTGACCTGGCAGGCGCTGGCCGGGCCTGCGAGTACAGCGACTTGAAGCAAGCGCTTACGTCTCGACGTCCGCGGCAGGATGCCCCGGCCTGAATGGGAGGCGCATGCCCTCGATTCAGTGAGAGCTGCGCGGATTTGCACCGTGCAGCGGGGAGCTGAAAAAAACAAGGGATGGGATTTTTCAGCATTTTCGTTGACGAGGAGAACGTAATGGTGAAAAAGACGACCGCCACGCGCCTGTTGCTCGCCGGGTTGGCGGTGACGGCCAGTACGGCGGCCCTGGCTTTGGCACCGCCGGACAAGGCAGCCGAAATCGGGCTGGTCGGCACGCCACTTACCCCGCTCGGCGCGATTCGCGCCGGCAATGCGGATGGCTCCATACCGGCCTGGGAGGGTGGTATCGCCACGCCGCCCGCGGGCTACCAGCGCGGTGGTTGGTATGTGGATCCATATCCAAACGACAAGCCGCTGTTCACCATCACGGCCAAGAACTACCAACAATACGCCGACCGCCTGATGCCGGGTACGATCGCGCTGCTGAAAAAATATCCCGACACATATTATCTGAACGTTTATCCGACCCGTCGCAGCGCGGCATTACCGCAATGGCATTACGAGAATTCGGTCTGGAACGCCAGTCACACCCGTTTTTGTGATCCGCCGCTGGGGCCGGATCGTGAATTTCGCTGTCTCGATACCAGCACGTATCGACCCGGTGTGGCTTTCCCCATCCCCAACAACGGCGCCGAAGTGGCTTACAACCACAGCATGTACTATTTCGGCAAGCATTACGTGTGGCGTGGCTATGCGTTCAATGCCTTTCCGGACGGCAGCTATGCCGAAACGGTGGCGATCGAGCGCTCGTTGTCACCGCAATACATGACGCCGGAAGAAAAACCCAAAGACCCGGTGTTCACCCGCAACGGTGGTGCCATGTGGTGCCGGTCGTCGGAAATGATCGAGCCGCCGCGTGTCGCCGGTTCCATGTATAGCGGATGTAATTATTTCACGTCCCAGGATTTCGACGCCTATTTGTATGTGCCGGGTCAGCGGCGGGTGCGTAAGGCGCCGGAAATCGGCTTTTACGATAGCCCGAGCACGGGTTCGGACGGCTTGCGCACGGCCGATTCGACTACCATGTACGGCATGACCGGCGATGAGGAGTGGTACGAGTATTCCGAGCCGGTGCGCAAGGAATATTTCATTCCCTACAACAGCTACAAGCTGGCGTCACCCGAGACCGGCGACTTCAAAAAGCTGGTTATGCGCGGCCATCTCAACCCGGAGCCGATTCGGTGGGAGTTGCACCGGGTATGGGCCATCGAGCTGAAGCTGAAGCCGAAATTTCGTCACCTGTCGCCGCATCGTTTCGTCTATTACGACGAAGACAGCTGGGCCGGCGCCGGTGCCGAGATGTACGATCAAAGCGACAATCTATGGCGGGTGTCGGAAGGCTATTTGCTGCAGTTTTACGACGTGCCGATGCTGAGTTTCTGGGGCGACAACCACATGGACGTGATCAACGGCCGGCAGTCGTCGGCGAATGCCTTCTTCAACGTGGGCGCCACCCGAGGCGGCAGTCCGCCGGATTTCGTGAACCCGCCGGACACGGCGATCTTCACACCGGCGGGTTTGCGCAAGTACGGCATCCGCTGATTGCTGTGATTGCGAAGGGGACGCTGATGTATTCAGCGTTTTCCGTCCGGGGCAGGAAGCCCCGGCCCGAATCGAGGGCGTAAGCCATTGAGTCAGGGAGTGTCGCGCGGGCGTGTACCGCGCGACGGCGAGCTGAAAAAGTCCAGGGAGGGAATTTTTCGGCATTTCCCTAAGGCAGCGCTGATTTATTCAGTGCTGCCGTCCGGGGCAGGAAGCCCCGGCGTGAATCAAGGGCAAAAGCCCTTGATTCACGGAGCGCAGCACGGGCATGTA
>NZ_JAQVGQ010000267.1 GCF_028696615.1 Immundisolibacter sp.
CAGCACCATCCAGCCTGGCCCCGGCAGACGCGGCGCCAGCAGCGCCACCGCCAAGCCGGCGGCATAAGCGAGCGCCAGCGGCGTGCTGCCGACCGGCATGCCCGGCCGCCCCTAGCCAGCCGGCGAGCGCGGCGCCACTCGGCGACCTACAGCCAGCGCATGCAGCCCAGTTCGAAGCGGTGCGCCAGCAGTTCGTGGTAAGGGTAGGCGCGGATGCGGTAGTGCTGCAGGCCGGTACGGCGCGGGCGCAGCGCCAGGTGGTAGGTCACCTCGCCGCCCGGCTGGCTGCTGACCGGTTCGAGCTCCAGGCGTTCCTGCACCACCAGCTTGCCGTCATCCTGCAGCTCGCCGAGCAGGCATTCCACCACCACGTCCTGCGTGCGCAGGCCGTTCAGGCGCAGCACCGCCTGCACGTCCAGCGCCTCGCCGAACGCCAGCGTGCGGCCGCTGGCCGGCTCGGCCGGCGGCGGCACGAAACCGACCCCCGACCACTGTTCGCGCACCCGCCGCTTCCAGGCCGCCAGCGCGGCGGCGCCATCGCTGACGGCATCGAGCCGGCGACGGTGATCGCGCGCCGGCGCGTAGAGTTTTTCGACGTAGTCGAGCACCTGCCGCTCGGCGTTGAAACGCGGCAGGATGCTGATCATGGACTGCTTGGCCATGGCCACCCACTGCGGCGGGTGACTGTGGCCGTGGCGCTCGAAGTACAGCGGGATCACCTGCCGCTCGAGCAGGTCGTACAGGTCGCTGGCCTCCTCGCGGTCGCGGTAGACCGGGTCGAAGTCGGTGCCGTGCGGCACGATGCCCCAGCCGTTGCTGCCGTCGTAGCCCTCCGCCCACCAGCCGTCCAGCACGCTGAGGTTCAGCACGCCGTTCATGGCCGCCTTCATGCCCGAGGTGCCACTGGCCTCCAGCGGGTAGACCGGGTTGTTCAGCCACACATCGACGCCGGACACCATCCGCCGCGCCAGGTTCAGGTCGTAGTTTTCGAGCAGCAGGATGCGGCCGATGAACTCCGGGCGCAGCGAGAACTCGTAAATCTGCCGGATCAGCGCCTGACCGGGCAGGTCGTTCGGGTGCGCCTTGCCGGCGAACATCACCAGCACCGGCCGCTGCGGGTCACCCAGCAGCCGCGCCAGGCGCTCGGGGTCCTGGAACAGCAGCGTGGCGCGCTTGTAGGTGGCGAAACGGCGCCCGAAGCCGAGCACCAGCACGTCACCGTTGTCGGTGTTCAGGTATTGGGTGATACGCCGTAGCTGCGCCTCGGCCATGCCGGCGCGGCGGTGCTGCTCCATCAGCCGCCGGCGTGCCACCTGCAGCAGCTGGGTTTTCAGCTCCCGGCGCAGGCTCCAGAACCGGTGATCCGGCACCTCGCGCAGGCATTCCCACCACTGGCAGTCGGTCAGTGAGCCGCGCCAGTCGGCGAAGCGCACGTCGAGCAGGTTGGTCCATTCCTGCGCCAGAAAGGTGCTCACGTGCACGCCGTTGGTGACGTGCGTGATGGGATTTTCCTCGGGCGGGATGTCCGGCCAGACGTAATGCTCCATGTGCGAGGCGACCTCGCCATGGATTTTGCTCACGCCGTTGTGAAAGCGCGTGCCGCGCAGCGCCGCCGAGGTCATGTTGAAGCTGCCCTGGTTCTGCGGCGAATGGCCGAGCGCACGCAGCGCGTCCAGACCGATGCCCAGCGCCGGGGCGAAGTTCGCAAAGTAACGATCGAACAGCGCGGCGTCGAAGATGTCGTGCCCGGCCGGCACCGGCGTGTGGGTGGTGAACACCGTGGCGGCGGCCACGCGCTCGAGGGCGGCGGCAAACGACAGGCCCTGCGCCACCTGTTCGCGGCAGCGCTCGAGCACCGAAAACGTGGCGTGACCCTCGTTGATGTGCCAGACCGTCGGCGCCAGGCCGAGCGCGCGCAGCGCCCGCACGCCGCCGATGCCGAGCACGATCTCCTGCTGGATGCGCCACTCGCGATCGCCGCCGTACAGCTGGTAGGTCAGCGCGCGGTCGGATTCGCTGTTCTCCGGCAGGTCGGAATCGAGCAGGTAAAGATCGATGTGCCCCACCTTGGCGCGCCACACGTGCAGCCCCACCACCCGCCCGGGCAGCTCGACCTGCACGCGGATGGGCGCGCCGGTGGCATCGGTAGCCAGCGTGACCGGCAGGTCCTCGATGCGGTTCGGCCGGTACAGCGCCTGCTGCTGGCCGCGGCCGTCGATGGCCTGCGTGAAATAGCCCTGCCGGTACAGCATGCCGACCGCCACGAACGGCAGGCCCAGGTCGCTCGCCGCCTTGCAGTGATCGCCGGCCAGGATGCCGAGCCCGCCCGAGTAGATCGGCAGGCTCTCGTGCAGGCCGTACTCGGCGCAGAAATACGCCACCAGGTCCGTCTGCGGGTCGAAATGCACCGCCACGCGCTCGCTGGCCTGCGCCTGCAGGTAGCTGTCGTAGCCGGACAGGGCACGGCTGTATTCCTCCAGGTAGCCGCGGTCCTGCGCGGCCTCGTCCAGCGCCTGCTGCGACACGCGCCGCAAAAAGACCTTCGGATTGTGGCCGCAGGCGCGCCACAGCTCGCCATCCAAGCGCGCGAACAGCGCCCGCACGCGCCGGTCCCAGCTGTACACCAGGTCCCCGGCCAGCTCCTCCAGGCGCCGCAGGCGGGCCGGGATGCGTGGTTCGACTTCGAGCGTGAACGTGGTGTGGGTCATCGCAATTTTTCCGCTTAAAACAGGATCATCGCCTTGCGTGCAGGCTCCGTGCCAATCGGCGCGAGGCAAGACACCGATGCAGCCGGCGCGTGCCGGCGCCGGCTCACGCCGGCCGCGCCCGCACCGTCACCGTGCCGATGCCCTCGAAGCGCGTCTGCGCCACGTCGCCCGGGCGCAGCGGGAACTGCCGCGTGAACGAGCCGCTCATCACGTACTGCCCGGCCTCGAGCCCGCGCCCGTACTCGGCGAGCTTGTTGGCCAGCCAGGCCAGCGACGCGCACGGGTCGCCCATCACGGCATCGCCGGTGGCCTGCGCCACCTCGGCGCCGTTGATGTCCACCGTGCAGCGCACCGCGGCGAGGTCGGCGTCGGCCGCCAGCGGCACCTCGGGGCCGATCACGAACGCCCGCTGCTGCACGTTGTCCGCCACCGCCACGGCGAGCTGGGCGGAAAAGTCGCCGCGGTTCTCCACCAGCTCCATGGCCGGATGACAGCCGCGCAGCGCCGCGCGCGCCTGCTGCACGGTCACGCCCGGCCCGCGCAGCGGCCGGGCCAGGCGCAGG
>NZ_JAQVGQ010000047.1 GCF_028696615.1 Immundisolibacter sp.
GCAGGGTGAGCCCAATGTCGTCGAGGCCGTTCAGCAAGCGATGCCGGCGGTCGGCGTCGATCGAGAACGCGAATACCTCGCCCGAGGGCGTGCGCACCTGCTGCGCCTCCAGATCCACCGTCAGGCGGTAGCCCTCGGTGGCGGCCACCTCGGCGAACAGCCGCTCGACCACTTCTTCGGGCAGCGTCACCGGCAGCAGGCCGTTCTTGAAGCTGTTGTTGTAGAAGATTTCAGCAAAGCTCGGCGCGATCACGGCGCGGATGCCGTAGTCGACCAGCGCCCACACGGCGTGCTCGCGGCTGGAGCCGCAGCCGAAATTGCGCCGGGCGAGCAGAATCTCGGCGCCCGCATAGCGCGGCTGGTTCAGCACGAAATCGGGATTCAGCGGCCGACCCGAGCAATCCTGCCCCGGCTCGCCGTGGTCCAGATACCGCCACTCGTCGAACAGATTCGGCCCGAAGCCGCTGCGCTTGACCGACTTCAAAAACTGCTTGGGAATGATGGCGTCGGTGTCGATGTTGGCACGATCGATCGGCACCACGAGGCCATTGATAGATGTGAATTTTTCCATGACGTGCAATGCCTACTTGGTGGACTTCTCGATGGCCTCGCCACCGCGCTGGATGTCCTTGCCGATGCCGGCGATGGTGTTGCAGGCGCCGAGCGCCAACACCAGCCCACCCACCAGCAGCAGTTTCAAGCCACGCATGACTCAGCCCTCCAACAGCTCGCGCACGTCGATGAAACGTCCGGCCACCGCGGCGGCGGCGGCCATGGCGGGACTCACCAGGTGCGTGCGCCCACCCTGGCCCTGCCGGCCCTCGAAGTTGCGGTTGGACGTCGAGGCACAGCGCTCGCCCGGCTCCAGGCGATCGGCGTTCATGGCCAGGCACATCGAACAGCCGGCCTCGCGCCACTCGAAGCCGGCGGCGCGGAAGATCTCGTCGAGCCCCTCGGCCTCGGCCTGACGCTTGACCAGTCCCGAGCCCGGCACGGCGAGCGCCAGACGCACGTTGCCCGCCACCTTGCGGCCCTCGAGCACGGCCGCGGCGGCACGAAAGTCCTCGATGCGGCCGTTGGTACACGAGCCGATGAACACCTTGTCGATGCGGATATCGGTCAGCGGCGTGCCGGGCTGAAGGTCCATGTAGGCGAGCGCCCGGCGCATGCCCTCGGCGCGCGCGGCGTCGCTTTCGGTCGCCGGGTCGGGCACGCGGCCGTCCACCGGCAGCACCATCTCGGGCGAGGTGCCCCAGGTCACCTGCGGCACGAGGCTCGCGGCGTCGATCTCCACCACGCGATCGAACTGCGCGTCGGGATCGGAAACCAGCTGCCGCCAGGCGGCGGCGGCGCGCTCGAACAGCTCGCCCTTGGGCGCGAACGGCCGGCCGCGGATGTAATCGATGGTGGTGTCGTCCACCGCCACCAGACCCACGCGGGCACCGGCCTCGATCGCCATGTTGCACAGCGTCATGCGCCCTTCCATGGACAGCGCGCGCACCGCCTCGCCGGCGAACTCGATGGCGTAGCCGGTGCCGCCCGCGGTGCCGATGGCGCCGATGATGGCCAGAATCAAATCCTTGGCGTACACGCCCGCCGGCAGGCGGCCGGTGGCGCGGATCAGCATGTTCTTCGACTTGCGCTGCGGCAGCGTCTGCGTGGCCAGCACGTGCTCGACCTCGGAGGTGCCGATGCCATAGGCCAGCGCCGCGAACGCGCCGTGCGTGGCGGTATGCGAGTCGCCGCACACCACGGTCATGCCGGGCAGCGTCGCGCCCTGCTCGGGGCCGATGATGTGCACCACGCCCTGGCGCGGGTCGTCCATGCGGAACTCGGTGATGCCAAACTCGGCGCAGTTGCGGTCGAGCGTCTGCACCTGCTCGCGCGACACCGGATCGGCGATGCCGACGCTGCGGTCGGTGGTCGGCACGTTGTGGTCGGCCACGGCGAGGTTTGCCACCGTGCGCCACGGCCGGCGGCCGGACAGCTTGAGGCCCTCGAAGGCCTGCGGCGAGGTCACCTCGTGGATCAGGTGACGGTCGATGTACAGCAGCACCGAGCCGTCCGGCTCGGTGTACACCACATGCGCGTCCCAGAGTTTGTCGTAGAGAGTCTTGCCGGCCATTGCATGCACCGTGTTGCGTCTGGTTGTAACGTTCCGCCCGCGCCGCAATCCGCCGCACCGATCGCTCGACCAGCGCCGCCAACGGCGTCAGAAGCGCTGATTCGTCGCCGCTTTCGTGCGGGGCGGCGCGGGCATGACCCGCGCCGCAGCGAGCCGAAAAACGCCAAGGATGGAATTTTTCTGCTTTTCCTTAAAAATACCGCCGCCCGGGCACCGATCCGGACGCCGCACCCAGCCCCGACATGACCTTTCGCGAACTGGCCATCTGGCTCGAAAACCGCCTCGGCACCTGCCACCTGCTGGTGAACCGGGACGCCAAAGAACCGGCCGACCTGTTGCTGGCCACCGGCCTGCACGACCGGCTGGTGCGCGAGCTGTTGCGAGCGGTTTACAAAAGCAATCGATGCTATCACATCCGGGCCAGGCTCTCGGCGGAGCGCACGCTGGCGGCACTGCAGCCGGTGCGTGAGAAGGTGCTCGACGATCCCGGCACCGACCTGCACACGGTGCAGTTCCTGGATGCCGTCGACGTTGCCGTGCGCGCCGCCTTTGCGGTGCCGCCGCCAGCGCCGGTGTCGCTCGCCCCGCGCGGGCGGGTCATCCCGCTGCCGCCCTCGCGTCGTCTGCAGCGGGCCGGTTGAGACTGCTCCACAGCAGCGCGCCCAGCAGCGCCGCGCCGGCGGCCAGCTCGAACACGTGCGTCGCGCCTGCCGCGTCCCACAGCCAGCCGCTGAGCACGCCGCCCAGCGCGCCGCCGCCGCCGGTGCACAGCCCGCTGTAGAGCGCCTGCCCGCGGCCCTGCAGCGCGGCCGGGAAGAACCGCTGCACCTGCGCCAACGCCGCCACGTGAAAAGCGCCGAAGGTCGCCGCGTGCAGCACCTGCGCCAGCAGCAGCCAGGGCAGGCTGGCCGCGCCGTGGCCGATGATCAGCCAGCGCAGCGCCGCCAGCAGCAGGCTGCCCAGGAACACGCGGGCGGCACCGATGCGCGGCAGTAGGCGCGCCAGCGCCAGGAATACGCCGACCTCGGCCACCACGCCGAGCGCCCACAGCGCCCCGACCATGCTGCGCGGGTAGCCGAGGTCTTCGAGCAGGATCGAGAAAAAGCCGTAATACGGCCCATGGCTGACCTGCATCAGAAACGCCGCGGCCAGAAAGCCGAGCGCCGCCGGGCTGCGCAGCGCCCCGCGCAGCGACGCCTTGGCCAGGGCCGCCGGCGGCCCTGGGCGGTCCGGTACCAGCAGGCTCGACAGCAGCGTGCCGGCCATGGTCACCAGCAGCAAGGCCAGCAGCTGGTCGATGCCGGCGCGCTCGAGCAGCCAGCCGCCGCCCAGCACCACGCCGATGAAACCGACCGAGCCCCACAGACGGATGCGCCCGTACAGGTTGCCGGCGCCGGCCAGGTGGCGCAGGGTGACGATCTCGAACTGCGGCAGCGCGGCGTTCCAGAAAAACCCGAACGCCGCCGTGACCAGCGCCACCGGCCAGAAACCGCGCGCCACGAACATGCCGCAGAAGATCAGCGTCATCAGCAGCGCGCACGCACGCACCACCACGATGCGCCGCGGCACCCGGTCGCCCACCCAGGCGCTGGCCCAGGGCGCCAGGATGCGCGTCAGCGTGCCGACCGCCATCAACTGGCCGATTTCGAGCGCACTCATGCCGCGCGCACGCAGAAACACCGTCCAGTACGGCAGCATGGCGCCGAGGATGGCGAAGTAGCTCAGATAAAAGGCCGACAGCCGCCAGTACGGCAGCCGCGGCCCGGCGTCAGTCGTCAACGGCGCCGGGGATGACCGGCGTGATCGGCTGCACACCGGCGTTCTGCGCCTGCTGGCGCAGCCAGTGGTCCATCAGCACCAGCGCCAGCATGGCCTCGGCGATCGGCACCGCGCGGATGCCCACGCACGGGTCGTGGCGGCCGGTGGTGACGATCTCGGTGTCGACGCCGTGGACGTCCACCGTGCGCCCCGGCAGGCGGATGCTGGAGGTCGGCTTCAGCGCCAGGCTGACGACGATGTCCTGGCCGCTCGAGATGCCGCCCAGCACGCCGCCGGCGCGGTTGCTCAAAAACCCGGCGGACGTGATTTCGTCGCGATGCTCGCTGCCTTTTTGCGTGACCACGGCGAAGCCGGCGCCGATTTCGACGCCCTTGACGGCGTTGATGCCCATCATGGCGTGGGCGATGTCGGCATCGAGGCGATCGAACACCGGCTCGCCCAGGCCCGGCGGCACGCCGTGCGCCAGCACCGTGACGCGCGCGCCAATCGAATCGCCGTCGCGGCGCAGTTGCGTGATCAGCGCCTCGAGCTGCGGCACGCGGGCCGGATCGGGACAGAAGAACGGGTTCTCGTGCACCGCCGCCCAGTCGCGCAGCTCGAGCACGATGTCGCCCATCTGCGCCAGATAGCCGCGGATCACGATGCCCTGTTGGGCGAGGAACTTGCGCGCCACCGCGCCGGCCGCCACGCGCGCCGCCGTCTCGCGCGCCGACGAGCGCCCGCCGCCGCGGTAATCGCGCCGGCCGAATTTGTGCTGGTAGGTGTAGTCGGCGTGGCCGGGCCGGAACGTGTCCTTGATGGCCGCGTAGTCGCGCGAGCGCTGGTCGGTGTTGCGGATCAAAAGCCCGATCGGCGTGCCGGTGGTCAGGCCCTCGAACACGCCGGACAGAATCTCGACCCGATCGGCTTCCTGGCGCTGGGTGGTGTAGCGCGAGCTGCCCGGCCGGCGACGGTCGAGATCGGGCTGGATGTCGGCCTCGGTGAGCGGCAGACCCGGCGGGCAGCCGTCGATGACGGCCCCCAGCGCCGGGCCGTGGCTCTCGCCGAAGGTGGTGACCGTGAACAGGCGGCCGAACGTATTGCCGGACATGGGGCTCCCGCGTGACGAATTGGGCAGGCGCTGATTTATTCAGCACTTGCCGTCCGGGGCAGGATGCCCCGAAATTCCTGGAACGGCATTTTTCGGCATCTTCTCAGCCAACGAAATGCACGGCGACATCCGCCACATGCGGCACCTGCAGCACCGCCTCGCGCAAGCGCTCGGCCAGCGCCCGGCCGGTGGCGGCGTCTGGCGCCGCCGCGAGCGGCAGGTGCAGCTCGACGCCGATGCGGTCGGCTTCGTAGTGCAGCAGGATCTGCTGCAGCTGCCCGGCGCCGACCATGCCGGCCAGCGCGGCGCGAATCTGCGCCTCCACGTCGGCCCGCAGCGGCAGCGTGCGGCCGCGCTCGAAGGACTGGTCGTCCTCGGTGTCGATGTGCACCAGCACGTCGCTGACCTCGTCCAGGTCGGCGATCAGCCGCTCGCGGATGTGTTCGGCGATGCGGTGTCCCTCGGACACGCTGATGTGCGGGCTGACCTGCACGTGCACGTCGACCAGCGCGTCGGGGCCGGCGCGGCGGGTGCGCAGCAGGTGCAAACCTTGCACGCCCTCGACGGAGCGAATGGTCTGGCGGATGGCCGCCACGCGCTCGCGTGACAGGGCGGCGTCGGTCAGCTCCGACACCGACTGCCACAGCAGCTCCCAGCCGACGCGGGCGATCAGCACCGACACGCCGATGGCCGCCACCGGGTCCAGGTACGGCATGCCCAGCAGGCTGCCGGCGACGCCGACCAGCACCACCAGCGAGGAAATCGAATCGGTGCGCTGGTGCCAGGCGTTGGCCTCGAGCATGCGCGAACGCGTTTCGCGCCCCACGCGCAGCGTGTAGCGGTAAATCCACTCCTTGAGCGCGATGGCGATCACCGCCACCGCCAGCGCCGCCGGCGCCGGCGGCACGATACCGGTCGGATCGAGCAGGCGCTGGGCGGCGCGCAGGCTGATGCCGGCGGCGGTCGCCAGCAGCACCGCGCCCAGGAACACCGACACCAGCGTCTCGATGCGGCCGTGGCCGTATGGATGCTTGGAATCGGGCGCGCGGCTGCCCTGACGGGCGCCGTACAGCACCGCCATGTCGCTGAACAGGTCGGACGTCGAATCGATGGCGTCGGCGATCAGCGCCTGCGAGTGCGCGAACACGCCGCCGGCAAACTTGATGATCGCCAGAAACAGGTTGATGCCAGCCGCGATCAGCGTCACCCGCCGACCGGCCTGATAGCGCCTCGCGCCGTCAGTCCGCTCGCCGTTCGCCGCCATCGCCGCCCACCTCGATGATGATGGTCACCACGCCGTCGCGCTCGTAGCTGTCGATGTGCCGGTGGCCGTTGATGCGGCACCAGGCCGGTATGTCGGCCAGCACGCCGTGGTCGGTGCACTGCACCTCGAGCACGTCGCCGGGTTTCAGCTCGCGAATCTTGGCCTGCGTGCGCAGCACCGGCAACGGACACAAGAGGTAGCGGGCGTCGAGCGTATGATGGGCCATGATGGTGGAAGGCTGTGATGGCGCGGGCGCGCGCCGGCCGCCTGCCGCAGCGCAGGAATGCACTGCCGTCACCCAAGGCCCCGGGCCAAGGGTTTCGAGGGCTGGCGGAAAATCACCCGTTCCCGGAGCAGGGCGCCCGCACATCCAGGACGGATTCGTGCAGCGCGTCGTCGATCAAGCATAACGCGTCGGTTCACGCCTGGTCACGTCATGACACAGCCACCCTCAAGCCCGGCCGCCGCGGTCACCGGCCTCATCCTGGCCGGCGGTGAAGGCCGGCGCCTGGGCGGCGTCGACAAGGGCCTGCTCGAATTGGACGGCCAGCCGCTGGTTCAGCACCTGGCCCGGCGTCTGGCCGGCCAGGTGCACACGCTGCTGCTGAGCGCCAACCGCCACCCCGAACGCTACCGCGCGCTCGGCTTCGACCCGCTCGCCGATGGCCCCTACCGGGGCGCCGGTCCGCTGGCCGGCCTGCGCGCTGGGCTTGCCGTGTGCCCCACGCCCTGGCTGCTGGCGGTGCCATGCGACATGCCGCTGGTGCCGGCCGACCTGTGTGCCCGCTTGTGGCAGGCGGCGCCGGCAGACGATGCCCGCGCCCGCGTGCCCTTCGACGGCGCGCGCCACCACTACGCCTGCCTGCTGCTGCCGCGCAGCGCGCTTGTGCCCGTCACCGCCGCGCTCGACGCCGGCCGGCGCAGCCTGCGCGAACTGCTGGCCGACCTCGGCTGGCTGGGCGTGGATTTTGCAACCGCCGGGACACGCGCCTTCAGCAACCTGAACACACCAGCCGACCTCGCCCGTTTCGCGGAGCTCCCATGACCGACCAACGCCAGACCCGCATCGTCGCCACCCTCGGCCCCGCCACCGATCCGCCCGGCGTGCTGCACGAGCTGCTGCGCGCCGGCATGAACGTGGCGCGCATCAACTTCTCGCACGGCCAGCGCGAAGACCACGAACGCCGCATCGCCGCGCTGCGCGCCGCCGCCAACGACGTCGGCTGCGACGTGGCGGTGCTGGCGGACCTCGCCGGCCCCAAGGTGCGCGTGCGCGGCTTTCGCGACGGGCCGGTCACGCTCAAGACCGGCCAGCGGTTTT
This sequence comes from Immundisolibacter sp., assembly GCF_028696615.1. Taxonomy (GTDB): domain Bacteria; phylum Pseudomonadota; class Gammaproteobacteria; order Immundisolibacterales; family Immundisolibacteraceae; genus Immundisolibacter. Next base: position 7,580 of record NZ_JAQVGQ010000047.1, read on the forward strand.
GCATCGACGCCAGCCTCGGCGAACACGACGGCACCGCCGAGGCGGTCGGCACCGACTATGCCGAGCTGGCGCAGGACGTGCAGCCCGGCGATCGGCTGTTGCTGAACGACGGCCTGATCCAGTTGCGTGTGATCGAGGTGCGGGGCGATGCGGTGCACTGCGAGGTGGAGGCCGGCGGCGAACTGTCCGACCACAAGGGCATCAACAAGCAGGGCGGCGGGCTGTCGGCCGGCGCGCTGACCGCCAAGGACCGCGAGGACATTCCCACCGCCGCGGCGCTCGAGGTCGATTACCTGGCCGTGTCGTTCGTGCGCCGGGCGCTCGACATCGAGCTCACGCGTGAGCTGCTGCGCGGCGCCGGCGGGCACGGCCGCATCGTCGCCAAGATCGAACGCAGCGAGGCGGTGGCCGCGCTCGACAGCATCGTCGAGGCGGCCGACGCGGTGATGGTGGCGCGCGGCGATCTGGGGGTCGAGATCGGCGACGCCGAACTGCCCGGCGTGCAAAAGCGCATCATCGCCGCCGCGCGCGAGATGAACCGGCCGTGCATCACCGCCACGCAGATGATGGAATCGATGATCGAGCATCCGGTGCCGACTCGCGCCGAGGTGCTCGACGTCGCCAACGCCGTCATGGACGGCACCGACGCGGTGATGCTGTCGGCCGAAACCTCGGTCGGCGCCTACCCGGTGCGGGTGGTGGAAACCGTGGCGCGCATCTGTCTGGGCGCCGAGCGCTACCCGGTCACCGAGCGCTCGGCAGCGCAGGTCGACCGGCATTTCGAGCGCACCGACGAGGCCATCGCCATGGCCGCCATGTACCTGGCGCGCCACGGCCGCATCGGCGCCGCCGTGGCGCTGACCGACTCCGGCCACACCGCGCTGCTGCTGTCGCGCCTGCTGCACGGCATCCCCATCTACGCCATGACCGAACACGCCCGCACCCGCCGGCGTCTGGCGCTGATGCGCGGCGTGACGGCGGTCAACTTCGACCGCGGCGCGCGGCCCTACGAGCGCGTCGCGCACGACGCGCTGGCCCTGCTGCGCGAACGCGGCCTGCTCGCCAAGGGCATGCGGGTGCTGGTCACCAAGGGCGACCAGCCGGGCTCCGGGCGCACCAACACGCTGCTGCTGATGGACGTGAGCTGACGGGCCGTTGAAAACCCCTTTTCAACGGCCTGCCAAAGCGCCGGGCGGTCGGCGACAATGGCCCGCCGCCGCCGGCACACACCAAGGAGGAGCCGCCATGCAAGGACGCCATTTCATCAACACCCCGCGCGCCATCGAAAAGCTCACCGCCGCCGGCTGCGACGCGCTGGTCGGCGCGGATGCTAGGAACGTGCTGTACCTGTCCGGCGTGCGCACGTTCGACACGCAGTGGGCGCTGCCGGAACCCGGCACGGCGGTGATCGTGCCGGTGCGCGACGCCGCCGACCGCAGCACGCTGTGCATCGGCGCGCACTACATCCCGTACCTGCTGCAGGAACCGACCTGGGTGCCGCGCGTGCGCTGCTACGACTGGTTCGGCTACCACACCTACGTGCTCTCGCAGCCGGACCCCGGCACCGCGCGCAGCCCGCTGCGCGCGGACGTGCAGGCCTTCATCGCCGAGCATCACATCGACGAGATCGCCAACGACATCGTCGAGGTCACCGCCAATGCGCTGACGGAACTTGGCCTCGACAAGGCGCGCGTCGCCTTCGACGACCTGCGGCTTGCGTCGTACGTCAAGCGCCGCCTGCCGGAGCTGACGGTGATCGACGGCCATGACCTGCTCACCGACATCCAGAAGGTGTCCACGCCGGACGAGATCGCGCTCATGCAGGAAGGCGCCGCCATCAACCAGCGCGCGCTGGAGAAGGTGATCGACGCCGCCCGCCCCGGCATGCTGTGGGAGGAACTGGCCCACATCTACCGCATGGCGCTGGCCGAACGCGGCGCCGTGCCGACCACCGACAAGGGCCTGATGTGGGGCAGCCACTACAAGGGCGAGCACATCGTGGACAGCTTTTATCTCCCGCGCAGCGACTTTGCGCTCGAGGCCGGCCGCGCCTACATCTTCGAGACCTACAGCATCTACAAGGGCTACACCTGCGACGGCTCGCGCACCATCTACTTCGGCGACCCACCGGCCGCGTACCGCAAGATCGTCGACGCCGTGATGCACGCCTACGAGGCCATCGAAACGCATCTTCGGCCGGGTCAGGACAGCGGCCTCGTCTACCAGACGGCGATGGAAATCATCCACGGCGCCGGCATCCCCACGCCCGAGAAAACCGCCACCGCCACGCACGGCGTCGGCCTGCAGCCGGTCGGCTGGTACGTGCCGTACCCGGCGTTCACCAAGATTCCGCAAAGCTACATGCTGGAGGGTGGGCAGGTGATGGGCATGGACGTGCTCTATTACGGCCACGCCGTGCACCCGTTCCACTTCGAGAACCAGCTACTGATCACCGCCGACGGCCCGCGCAGCTTCTTCACCAAACCGCAGGTGCTGCCCAAGGGCCTGCTGGTGCGCGACGGCGAGCGGTTGTCGAGCTACTGCCCGCCAGTGACGCTCAAGCAGGAACAGGGCATCGATCTGGGCAATCTGCGGCTGTAGGCAACAGCGGCGCGGTGGGGCAGTGTGCGGTAAGCGGTAATCTGCCGGCCCGCTGCGCTGCCCTGGGAATCTGCCGATGCCGCAAACCGCAGACTGGCTGATCCGCTCGGCGTTGTCCGTGCCGATCGACGTCACCATCAACGTGGCCAAGGCCACCGGCGAGAATTCCGTCGCCGAAGCGGTGGTGCTCGGCCTGCAGGCGCAGCTGCCGCCGGACGCGTACCACGCGGAGCGCGACGATGGCGAAGATGTGCTGATCAAAAAGCAGGACGGCGCGGCCGACTTCAGCGTCGCCATCGTTTTCAATACGCTGAAGGGCGTGCGCATCAACCCCGACAAGGAACAGGCCGCCGCTGGATCGCGGGCGAACACGATTTTCGCCCGCGGCCTGCCCGCCAATCGGTTCTAGTCAACATCGTCCGCGGAGTCTCGGCGCAGTTCCGGCGCGCGCCGGTTCGGCTCGTGAGGCGCTGTGTCGTCGTTCGCGACATCGCGTCGCAGCCGATCGAGCGCCGACTCACTTGCCGCTGCCGACACGCCGGCGCTGCGCAGTGCGTAGTGGGCGAGTCCGAATGCGAGTTCACGCTCCGCCATCAATGCGACGCCGATGCCGTGGCGGCTCAGGGCGTGGACCTCCGCGTCGCTGTGGCAGCGAACGGCGATGTCAACGCCCGGGTTCAGGGCCCGCGCCAGCCGGATCACCTGCTCCGACTGATACCCGGCCGGCGTAGCAATAACGATCAGCCGCGCCTGGGCCGCCCCCGCGGAGTCCAGCAGTCCGGCCACCGCGGCATTACCGTGCATGGCCGGCACGCCGGCGGCGCGCAGCGCCTCGACCCGCCGCAGATCATGGTCAATGACCACCACCGGCACGCCGTGCGCGCGCAGGCCCTGCACCACTACGCGCCCGACGCGCCCGTGGCCCACCACGATGACGCGCTCGCGCGTCTGGGCGGGCGCCGTGTCCAGCTCGCGGGGCAGGAATTCGTCCGCAGCAACAGGGGAGGACGCCTGCAACCGACGCGTCAGGCCTCGCAGGCGCCCGATTGCCGCGAACACCAGCGGATTGAGCGTGATGGACAGCAGCGCCCCGGCCAGCACCAGGTCGCGCCCGTTCGGCGGCAGCAGCCCCAGCCCCACGCCGAGGCTCGCCAGAATGAACGAGAACTCGCCGATCTGCGCGAGGCTCGCCGATACCGTCAGCGCCGTCGACAGCGGATGGCCCAACGCCAGCACGATGCCGCAGGCGGCGAGCGACTTGCCAACCACAATGACTGCCAGCACCGCCAGTACCGCCAGCGGCTCGCGCACCAGGATGCTCGGGTCGAACAGCATGCCGACCGACACGAAGAACAGCACCGCAAAGGCATCCTGCAACGGCAGCGAATCGGCCGCCGCGCGGTGGCTGAAATCGCTCTCGCTGAGCACCACGCCGGCGAAGAACGCGCCCAGCGCGAACGACACCCCAAACAGCTTCGCCGACCCGAACGCGATGCCAAGCGCCACCGCCAGCACCGCGAGCGTGAACAGTTCGCGCGAGCCCGTGCGCGCCACCTGCGCCAGCAGCCACGGGACGACGCGCGCGCCGACCACCATCACCAACAGCAGAAACCCACCCACCTTGGCAAGCGTCCAGCCGAGCAGCGGCAGCAGGTCGGGCGACGCATGGCCCGCCGCCGGCGCGCCCGCCAGCGCCGGCAGCAGCACCAGCGCCAGCACCATCGCCAGATCCTCGACGATCAGCCAGCCGATCGCGATACGGCCGTTGGCGGAATCGAGCAGCCCGCGCTGTTCGAGCGCCCGCAGCAGCACCACCGTGCTCGCCACCGACAGCGACAGCCCGAACACGAGGCCGGCGCCCAGGCTCCAGCCCCACAGGTGCGCAATGCCGGCGCCAAGCGCGGTCGCCACCGCGATCTGACCCACCGCGCCGGGAATGGCGATGCGCCGCACCGCCAGCAGTTCCTTGAGCGAAAAATGCAGGCCCACGCCGAACATCAGCAGGATCACGCCGATCTCCGCCAGCTCGGACGCGAGCTGCTGGTCGGCGACAAAGCCAGGCGTAAATGGCCCGACCGCAACACCGGCCAACAGGTAACCGACCAGCGGCGGCAGGCGCAGCTTGCTGACCGCAAAGCCGCCGATGAACGCGAACACGAGCCCGATGACGAGCGTGGGGATGAGCGTGCTGTCGTGGGGCATCGGTTACGGGTCGGGCCGATCGAACGGCAGTGGCGACGGTCCCCGCATGCTAGCGCACGGTGCCGGCCGCGCGGGACGACAGCGAGCTTGACGGCGCCGCTGCCGTGACGCGCCGCGCATTCCAGACAACGCGACACGCGCTAAGGTTCGCGCTCCACTCGCCTTACCGTCGCCGCCCATGACTTCGACACCCTGGCTCATCCGCTCGGCGCTGTTCGTGCCGGGCGACGACGAACGCAAGCTCGCCCGCGCCACCACGGCCGGCGCCGACGCGCTGATTTACGACCTCGAAGACGCCGTCGCTGCCGAGCGCAAGGCGGACGCGCGTGATCGTGTGTGCGCGGCGCTGGCCGGCCCCGGACCCGCGCTGCGGCTGGTGCGTGTCAATGCGCTGGGCACGCCCTGGGGCGCGCAGGACATCCGCGCCGTCGCCGGAGCCGGCGCGCACGGCGTGCTGATCCCGAAGTGCGATTCCGCCGCCGCGCTCCAGCAAGCCGACGCGCTGCTTGCGGGCACACAAACGCGCCTTGTCGCCCTCATCGAAACCCCGGCCGGCGTGTTCGACCTGCCGGCCCTCACCGCCGCCACGCCGCGCCTGGCCGCGCTGGGCTTCGGCCATGCGGATTTCAGCCACGCCGCCGGCCTGCCGGACATGCGCTCGGATGCCGGCCTCGTGTGGCACGCGCGGGCGCAGATTGCGCTTGCCGCCAAGGCGCGCGGGCTTTTGGCGCTGGACTGCGTGGGCCTTGAGGTGCGCGACGAGGCCGCCTTCCGCGCCGATGCCGCGCTCGGCCGGAGTCTCGGCTACGACGGCAAGCTGTGCATCCACCCCATGCAGGTGGCGGTGGTGAACGCGCTTTACGCGCCGGACGACGCGGCCATCGCGCACGCGCGCCGGGTGCTGGCGGCCTGGGACGCGGCCCGCGCTCAGGGCCAGGCCGTCATCGCGGTGGACGGGCGCATGGTGGATGCGCCGGTGGTCGCCGCCGCGCGCCGCACGCTGGCCCGCGCGGGGCTTGAATCCTGAACCACGAGAACGCCATGAGCGACAACGTCACCCTCATCGAAGGCCCGCATTTCGACGAACTCACGGTCGGCGAGTACCTGCCGGACCCGCCGGCCGTCACCCTCACTGAAGGTCATGCCGCCTGGCACGGCGCGCTGTTCGGGGACCGGATGCGTTTGCCGCTATCGGCGCCGCTCAGCGAAGCCGTGCTCGGCCCCGGCGCGCAGGCCGTGCACCCGGCGCTGGTGTGCAACCTCGTCACCGGCCAGACCACCTACGCCACGCAGGAGGTGCGCGCGAATCTGTTCTACCGGGGCTTGGTGCTGCGCGCGCCGGTGCGCGTGGGCGACACGCTCGCCACCCGCACGCGCGTGGTCGGCCTGCGCCAGAGCCGCCGGCAGGAAGGCCGCGGCGCCACCGGCATCGCCGTGCTGGAGATGGAAACCCGCAACCAGCGCGGGGAACTGATCGTCCACTTCTGGCGCGCGCCGCTGCTGCCGTGCCGTGACGCGCAAGCCGACACCGGCCACGCCGATGCGCTGGATGCGTTTCCGGCCGCACTCGACCCCGCCGTGCTCACCGAAGCCGCCGCGCACTACGACATCGCGGCGTTCAAAGCCGCCGTGCCCGGCGCGCGCCGGCCGACCGAAGGCGCGCGCTACCGCGTGGCGGCGCGCGACACCGTCACCAGCGCGCCGGAGCTCGTGCGCCTCACGCTC
>NZ_JAQVGQ010000048.1 GCF_028696615.1 Immundisolibacter sp.
GAAACACCCGCTTGCGCGTCCGCCGGCAGGTCAGGTCAATGTCCAATGGCTGCTGCTTCATGCCCCCGGCTCCCACAGGTCAGGTTGGGCGTATTTTCGGACGGGGTGTGGGTTTTGAACAGAATCCTTAGCAGAACCTGATCGGGAGTCGCCTCGACCCCATCCTCGGCAAAGCGAGTCAGCAGAAGCCGACGCAACGCGACCGAGCCACGGGTGCCGCCGTAATCGCTGAGGACGCCGCCCACCGAACGCGCGAGGCCGCGGAACGCGCGCCGAAGGGCATCCACGGGCATCCAGTCCGAAGGCAGCCAGCCACAACCCGGCTTCAGGACGGACGCGTCTGCATCCAGAGATTGGCGCGAAACCCACAAGGGGTCGACCGACCGGTCGCGCTTGCGATCGTCTTCAGCCAGCGCCAGTGGCGATAGCGTCGGCGCCGAAATGTAGAAGCCAGAGCCGCGACGGGCGCGAACCAGCCCCTCCGCCACCAGCCTGTCGTAGGCCTCCACGACCGTCGAAGGCGAAACACCCATACTGGCGGCCAAACTTCTGATCGACGGCAGTCGGTCACCGGCGGCAAAGGCGCGACTCGCCACCTTGCCGCGGATCGCGTCCATCACTTCGGTTGTCTTCAAACCGATACGCTCTGCCATCTGCCGCCCGCCAATACAGTTCGCGGGAATTGTATTGAAGGGGGCTGCCCCCTAACAAGGACAAGGTGAGCAAATGGCGATGGCTCAGGCGAAGCGCCTGGCGCCTCCAACGCACAGAACCACTATCGCGCTTGCGGCAATCATGGTCCAGGCGACTGCCTCGTGAAGGAGCGCAGCCGCCAGCATCAAACCGAAGAACGGCTGCAAGAGTTGCAACTGGCCGACGCTCGCGATACCACCCAGTGCCAAGCCGCGATACCAGAAAATGAATCCGACCAGCATGCTGAAAATCGATACGTAGGCGAGGCCGATCCAGGCTGGGACGCCGATGCTGTTCCAGCTTTGAGGAAGGGTCAGCAGCGTGACGAGCGCCATGACTGGCAGCGCGAGCAGCAAGGACCAGGAAATGACCTGCCAGCCGCCAAGGCGGCGCGAGAGCACCGCCCCCTCCGCATAACCCAGACCGCACAGCAGGATGGCGGCGATCATCAGGAGGTCGCCGCCGAACGTCCCGCCACTGCTCCTTGAAATGGCGAAGCTGGCGACCGTACCAGCTCCCAAAACCGAAAAGAGCCAGAACGCCGGCCGTGGGCGCTCGCCACCGCGGACGACTCCGAAGATCGCCGTTGCCAGCGGCAGCAAGCCTATGAAGACGATCGAGTGCGCCGCGTCGATGTGCTGGAGTGCGAACGCCGTCAGCAGGGGGAAACCCACCACGACGCCGATGGCGACCACCGCCAGGGAGAGGATGTCGCTACGCGCCGGCCGTGCCTGACGGAGCCCCAGGAGAAGGATTGCGCCCAGCAGTCCGGCGATAAGTGCCCGCGCGGAGGTGAGGAACAGCGGCGAGAAGTCGGCAACGGCAACGCGCGTGGCCGGCAGAGAGCCGCTGAAAATGATGACCCCCAGCAGCCCGCTGCCCCATCCTGCCGTCACTTTGTCCATAGGCCCTCCCCGATTTGGGTTCGCAGCCTATTGGCGGTGAGTCATCGGGGGAAGGGACAGTGCAATACAACTTGAGCAATCTGTGTTGCCCCGACGAGCCATACAATCGAACGCTCGGCCGTGTCCGGCCAGGGGCGGTTTCGCTACAGCGGCACCCCGAAGTAGTCGTCCTCGGCGCCGCCGCAGGCCTCGTGCAGCGCGAGCGCGTCGCGCCATCTCGTGAGTTCTTCCGCCTCGGCCGGCCGGTGGGAAATGGCGCCGTCGGGCCGCTCTCCGAGCAGGAACGACCTGCCGTTGCGAATGAAGCGATTCAGCGCCTTGGTGTCGGTGGGCCGCACCACGCAGCGCGGCGCTTCGTCGACCAGGATGGTGGTTGGCAGCATGGCCCGATCTCCTTGCAGCGTGTTCACACGACGCCCGGCTTGCCGGTGGCGAGTGCGGGTCAGCTCACGCGATTCGGCGTCACGCCGCTCACGTCCACGAAAATTTCGCCGGCGCGGATTTCGAGTGGATATTCGGCCAATCGGCAGGGCTTGCCGCGGATGCAGGCGCCGGTCGCGCCGTCGAATTCCCAGTCGTGATGGCGGCAGGCGATGACCTTGCCGTCGAAGCGGGCGTCGGCCAGCGGTTCGTTGGCGTGCGGGCACATGCCCTGATAGGCCGTGGGTTGGCCGCCCAGTGGCCAGACCAGCAGCACCAGCTTGCGCTCGACGGCCGCCACGTCGGTTTTCCCTTCCTTCAGGTCGCTCAGGTCGCAGGCTTTGGTGAACATGGAAGACTCCTCACGGCTTCGATGCGCAGGCCGTATCCGGCATCACGCAGGGCGCCGGCGGGATGGCCGGCGGCACGCTGCGGCGGCGTTCAGCCCGCCGGCTGCATGGCGTGGGCGCCGCACGTGAGGCATCGATCGAGCACGTCGAACGCCTGTCCGGTGCAGGTGCCCTGGTTCTGCTTGCAGCCGCGGGCGCCGCACTCGCCGCACAGGTACACGGTGCCGTTGCACTGCTGGCCGGCCTTGCGGGTGCCGGTGCACAGGGAAAGCTCGGTCTTGAGCTGGTCGTAGGCGAGCGCCATGGGGAGTCCTCAGGTGGGGGAAGAAGTCTTCGCGAGCGGCGCGAGCGCATAGCGCACGCCGCCCTCGAACAGGCGCGTGCCGCCGCCTTCGGCGACGGTGCGATGCAGCCGTTCCGGGTCGGTGATGTGCACGCCCGCGAGGTAGTCGATGCCGAACTCGGCGAGCTCCGCCAGCCACGGTGTGCCCGGGCCCATCAGCACCGTGCTGGCGCCGCGGGCCAATTCCGCCAGACGCGGAAACGTCTTGTTGGCGAGGCTGCTGGCGGTCAGGAACACCCAGTCGGCCTCACGCAGCAGGTACTCGCAGGCCGGGTCCGGCAGGTCGCCCGGCCCCGGCTGGCGTTCCAGCACCGCGAGATCGAGCTCCCGGGCCAGCGCGTCCAGGCCCGGATAGCGGCCGATCACCACCACCCGCCGGCCGGCGAGCTGCGGCAGGAAATGCGCGAACACGGCGAGGTTGCCCGGCGCGCCCCTGTCGAGTGGCTTGTCGAGTGGCCGGGCGCGGGCGAGAAGCGGGTTGTCTTGGGTGTTGAGAATCGCGTTGACGGCGGCGAGGCCGACGCACGCGGCGTGCGGGTCCCAGTCGCGCAGCCAGGCAGCGAGCTGCGGCAGCGGCCGACCGACCAGCGTGCCGGGCCAGGGCAGGGTGCGTGGCGCGGCGGCCGGCGTCATGGCAAGGCCCGTGCCGCGCCCGCCGCGGCACAGCGTCCATACCAGGCCCATCACGACGTCTTCGGCCACATGGTCCGTGCCGGCGACCCGGTCCAGCAGCAGGTCGTACACCGCCCAGGGGTTCATGACGGCCGGTCAGGCGGCGCTCGCCGCGCCCTGCAACAGGCTGCGCGTCACGGCGGCGCCCACCCGGTCGCCGGGGTCGAGCCGGGCCAGCGCATCCAGCAGCGCGTGTGCTTCGGCAAGGTCGCCGCGACGCAAGCGCAGATACGCCAGCGCCTTCAGCGTGAACAGATAAAAGTGCGCCGCGCCGTGCACGTCGGCCCAGTCGATGCCGGCGTCGACGGTGTGATCGAGCGCTCGCCAGTCGGCCGAAATGCCGGCCTGCCGCGCCGCTTCGGCCAGCGCGCCACGCGCCGCCGCCTCGGCCAGCGCGTACTGACCGTGGCTGCTGTGGAACTTGTAGCGCGCGTAGTGCAGCGGCAGGCAGGCGGGGGCAATGGCGAGCGCCTCGGCCAGCAGCGCGGTGGCCGCCGGCACATCGCGCCAGGCGGCGCGGGCGCGCGCCAGCAGCTCGCCCGCGGGTGGCGGCACAGCGCCGGACAACTGGTGGTCGGGGTTCATGCCGTGTACCGCGCCGCAGCATCGCGTCAACCAAACTTGAACAGCACGCCGTAGCCGCCGCGCGGGTAGTGCCAGTCGACGTTGCCGTGCTCGTTGCAGATGATGCGGCAGGTGCCGCATTCGAGGCAGCCGTCGGTGATCAGCGTGACGCGGCCGTCGCCCTCGCGGGTGTAGCAGGCGGCCGGGCAGCACACGGTGCACGGCTTGCTGGTGCAGCTGTGTTGGCAGATGTCCGCGTTGCGGATCTCGATGTGCGGCCGGCCGGCGTCGACGCGGTAGCGGTTCTGGAACAGCTTTTCCTCGACCTTGATCATTCGAAGGCCCTCCACAGTTTGAAGGCGTCGCCCATCAGGCCGAACGGCGAGCGGCGTTTGACGAAGCTCTTGCGCACCGCCTTCTCCTTGCTCTTCTTGTCCACGCCGTCGACGGTGAGCAGCGTGTGCGCGGCGCCGGTGAGCAGCTCCGGGTAGTCGGTGAAGAACTGGTGGTTGTGGTCGAACACCTGCGGCAGGTGCTGGTATTTCTTGAGGTCCTTGAGCACGAAGCTGTCTTCCAGGCGCGCCCGGTAGGCGGCGAGGTTGCGTGCCGACATCGGCTTGCCGGCGGCGGCGAGTTCGAGCGCCGTTTCCGCCGCCAGGCGGCCGGAGGTCATGGCCAGATTCGATCCCTCGCGGTGCACGCTGTTGACCAGCATGGCGGCGTCGCCGACCAGCATCCAGCCGTCGCCGTAGGTCTGCGGCACGGCCTTGTAGCCGCCTTCGGGGATGAGGTGCGCGCAGTATTCCTTCATCTCGCCGCCCTCGATGAGCGGCGCGATGGCCGGGTGCGCCTTCATGTCTTCGAGCATCCGGTACGGCGGCACGCCGCGGGTCTTGAAGTCCGACAGCAGACAGCCGACGCCGATGGTCAGCGACTCGCGGTTGGTGTACAGAAAACCGGTGCCGATCATGCCCTGCGTGATCTTGCCGGCCATCTCGATCACCACGCCCTGGTCGGCCTGCACGTTGAAGCGGCTCTCGATGGTCGGCTCGGGCAGGAAGTGGATTTCCTTGACCGCCAGTGCCACGTCGCGGGGTTTGAGCTCGGGGTGAAAGCCGGCGTTCTTGGCGACCAGCGAGTTCACGCCGTCGGCCAGGATGACGAGGTCCGCGTACACGGCGCCGCCGCGGTCGGTGTGCACGCCGGCCACGCGCTCGCCGTCGCGGATGAGGCCGGTGACCGTGGTCTCGCACAGCAGCAGCGCGCCCGCCTCCTGCACCTTGCCGGAGAACCACTTGTCGAACTGCGCGCGGATGATGGTGTAGCGGTTGTACGGCTCCTGGTCGAAGGCCGCCGAGCGGTAGTTGCTGCCGACGTAGGCGTCGTCCGACAGCACCCACAGGCGCTGCTCGATGATGTGCCGCTCGAGCGGCGCGTCGTCGCGAAAGTCCGGAATGACGCGCTCGAGCGCGTCGGCGTAGAGGATGGCGCCTTGCACGTTCTTGCTGCCCGGCGACTCGCCGCGCTCGATCTGCAGCACGTTCAGGCCGCCGCGGGCGAGCGTGTAGGCGGCGGCGTTGCCGGCCGGCCCCGCGCCGACCACGATGACGTCGAATTTCTCGCTCATGATGGTCTCCTTGGGTTCAACCGGCGCGGCGCGCGGTGGCCAGATGCTGGCGAAACGCCTCGGTCAGCGCCGGCAGAATCTGCATGGCGTTGCCGACGATGCCGTAGGTGGCGAAGTCGAAGATCGGCGCCGCCGGGTCCTCGTTGATGGCGATGATCACGTCCGACGCCTCCATGCCCACCCGGTGCTGGATGGCGCCCGAAATGCCGGCGGCGATGTACAGCTTTGGGCGCACCGTCTTGCCGGTCTGCCCCACCTGGCGGTCGGCGCCGACCCAGCCGGCCTGCACCAGCGGGCGCGAGGCACCCACCTCGGCGCCCAGCACCTTGGCCAAGTCCCACACCAGCTGGAAGTTCTCGGGGCGCTTCAGGCCCCGTCCGCCGGACACGATGATGTCGGCGTAGGCGAGCTGCGCCTGGTCGCGGTTCTCGTCCGGAATGAACTCCAGCACCTTGGTGATGATGTCGGCCTCGATGAGGCCCAGCGGGTGCTCGACGATGTCGCCGCTGCGCGTGGTGTCGGCGTCCGGCATGGTCATCACGCGCGGGCGCACGGTGGCCATTTGCGGGCGGTAGTTCAGGGTCTGGATGGTGCACAGCAGGCTGCCGCCGAAGGTGGGGCGCGTGGCAGCAAGGCTGCGGTTTTCGGGGTCGATGTTGAGCTCGGTGCAGTCGGCCGTAAGCCCCGTCTTGAGCGTGGTGGCCACCGATCCAGCCAGGTCCCGGCCGAGCGTGGAGGCGCCCAGCAGCAGGATTTCCGGCTGAAAGGTGTTGACCAGATCCGTGAGCCCGCGCGTGTACGGCTCGTTGCGGTAGTCGGCGAGCAGCGGGTCTTCGATCAGGTAACAGCGGTCGGCGCCGTAGTGGAAGGCCTGCGCGCAGAAGCCGCGCGTGGTCTGCCCCGGCGGGCCGAGCACCACGCCGCACAGCTCGACGCCGAGCGCATCGGCCAGCTTGCGGCCTTCGCCCAGCAGCTCGAAGGACACCGAATGCGCCTGGCCGCGCTCGTGCTCCACGAACACCCAGACGCCCTTGTAGGCGGCCAGGCGTGGGTCGAGCGCCACCTTGCGGCGGTTGGCGGGGCGGGCAGGGGCTTGTTCGCTCATGACGGAATCCTCCGGCTCACACGGCCTGGCGCTCGACCTGCGCCTTGACCTGCGGGAAACGCGTGAACACCTTGGCCAGCAGCGTGGCCGCGAGGTCGCCCGGCGTGTTGGTGTGGGTTTCGATGAACTCGGCGCGCTCGGTCCGGGCCTGCGGCGCGAACACCTTCGCGACCACGGTCGGCGAGCCCTTGAGTCCGATGAAGGACACGTCCTCGATGCCGGCCTGCTCGCGGTTCCAGACCTTCAGCGGGTAGCGCGCGGCGCGGAACATGGCGTCGAGGTCGGCAAAGCGCATCTCGTTGATGCCCTCGAGCACCGTCACCAGCGCCGGCAGACGCGTCCTGAGGCGCTGCACGCCGCCCTCGGCGCGGCGCTGCACCACGATCTCGCGGGCCTCCGGGTCGATGTGCTCGATCTCGGCCACGTAGGTCAGCAGTTGCAGGTCCAGACGCTTGGCGATGCCGGGGCCGACCTGGGCGGTGTCGCCGTCGATGGTCTGCTTGCCGCAGAACACCAGGTCCACCGCCATGTCGCGCTGGATCTGGCCGATGGCGGACGCGAGTGCAAAGCTGGTGGCGAGCGTGTCCGAGCCGGCGAACGCCCGGTCGGTGACCAGGATCGCCTCGTCGGCGCCGAAGGAAATCGCCTTGCGCAGCGCGGCTTCCGCCTGCGGCGGGCCCATGCACAGCACCGTGACGCGCCCGCCGTAGCGGTCCTTGAGGCCGAGTGCGGCTTCGAGCGCGAACAGGTCGTACGGGTTGATGATGGCCGGCACGCCCTGGCGCATGATGGTGTTGGTCACCGGGTGCACGCGAATCTGCGAGCTATCCGGCACCTGCTTGATACAGACCACGCTGTGCATGGCTCAGGCCCTCTTGCGTTGGCTGTGGAGCGCGTCGCGCAGTGCCGCAAGCGGCACCGACTTGCCCTCCTGGTCCTGGAACACCTTGAACACCTTCTCCTGCGCCGCGGTCGAGCGCACGAAGTCGTCGTGGGCTCGCGTCAGCAGCGCCCGGCAGGCGTCGCGCAGCGCGGCCTCGTCGGTCGCGTCCGGCGGCGTTGCTGCCAGGTACTGCTGGAAGCGCTTCAGGATGTGCAGGCGATGCACGTGCAGCGCCTGCGGGTCGTACGGGACATCCAGCAGCGCGAAGAATTCCTCGGCCGCCGACAGGCGCGCCATCTCGTTCAGCAGGTCGCTCATCGGGTGGCTCCGGGCGGGTTGGGGCAAGCGGCCATCAGGCGGCCTCGTGAATCAGCTCGTGGTAGAGGCGCAGCAGCTCGGCGCGCGGCGGCGGGTGCTTGTGGCGCACCGCGTAGGCGCGCACCTGCGCCAGCAGCGCCGCCGCCTCGTCGACATCGACACGGATGCCGAGCGCGCCGTAGGCGGCGCGCACGGCGGCGCTGCCCGAGTGCTTGCCGAGCACGGTGTGGTGGCCGCGGCCGAGCTCGGCCGGGTCGAAGGCCTGGTAGTTCGCGGCGTGCTTGGCGAGCCCGTCCACGTGGATGCCGGCCTCGTGCGAGAACACGAAGGCGCCGACGATGCTCTTGCCGGCCGCCACCGGCCGGCCGGAGGCGCCCGCCACCAGCGCCGACAGCGCGGGCAGGCGCCGGCTGTCGATGCCGGCGTCGATGCCGTACAGGTGCCGCAGGCCCATCACCGCCTCTTCGAGCGGCGCATTTCCGGCGCGCTCACCCAGGCCGTTGACGGTGGTGTTGACGTGCGTCGCCCCGGCGCGCACCGCCGCCAGCGTGTTGGCGGCGGCGAGACCGAGGTCGTCGTGGGCGTGCATCTCGATGTCGAGGCCCACCGCCGCGCGCAGGCGGGCGATGCGCTCGTGCGTGCCGAACGGGTCGAGCACACCCAGCGTGTCCGCAAAGCGCAGGCGGCAGGCGCCGGCCGCGGCGGCCGTCTCGGCCACGCGCAGCAGAAAATCCTGATCGGCGCGCGAGGCATCCTCGGCGCCCACGCACACGGCAAAGCCGGCATCGAGTCCGGCCTTCACGAAGCGTTCCACCTGCCCGAGCGCCCAGGCGCGGTCGCGGCCGAGCTTGTGCGCGAGCTGGATGTCTGACACCGGCAGCGACAGGTTCAGCAGCGCCACCGGGCAGGCGCGGGCGGCGGCGAGATCGTCCGCCGTCATGCGCGCCCACACCATCAGCCGCGGGCCGAGGCGGGCCGCGGCGATGGCGGCGATCGCCTCGCACTCGGCCCCGCCCATGGCCGGGATGCCGATTTCGAGTTCCGGCACGCCGGCGGCGGCGAGCGCCCGGGCGATGGCGAGCTTCTCGTCGGCAGTGAACGCCACGCCGGCCGTCTGTTCGCCGTCGCGCAGCGTGGTGTCGTTGACGATGAGCGGTGGCAGTGGCATGGCATGTGGCCCGAAAAGCGGCTTACGGGTCATGCTGAGCACAGGCCATGCCAGCCGCCGGGATGCGGATTACGGCTTGTTTTATAAGAGGGTTGGCGTTTTCCGGGTGGAGCGATCGGCGGGGGCTTGTGGGCTTTGTCGGCTTTCGTACAGGCCGATTGGGACAGTGTTTGCGGCCCGCGTGCGGCGCCCGGCGCCGGCCGCTGGGCCACGCGCGGTACCTTATGGGCCAGCCGATTTGTTTCCTTGGCCCCGCGCCATCGTCTCCCGCAGGAATCCCCGCATGACCGCTCGCCTCGATCTGCCCGGCCTGTTGCCGGCGGTGATCGACATCGCCCGGCGCGCCGCCGCCGCCATCCTCGAGGTGTACGAGGGCGAGTTCGCAGTCGAGCACAAGGACGACCACTCGCCGCTGACGGCCGCCGACCGCGCCGCGCACGGTGTGATCGTGGCCGCGCTCGAGGCGCTCACGCCGCAGTGGCCGGTGTTGTCCGAGGAGTCGGTGGCGGTGCCGTATGCGCAGCGCCGTGCCTGGCAGCGCTACTGGCTGGTCGATCCGCTCGACGGCACGCGCGAGTTCGTCAAGCGCAACGGCGAGTTCACGGTCAACATCGCCCTCATCGACGACGGCCGGCCGGTGCTGGGCGTGGTGCAGGTGCCGGTGCGCGGCGAGGTGTACGCGGCGGCGGCCGGCGCGGGCGCGTTGCACCTGTCGGCCAGCGGTGCGCGCCGGACGCTGCAGGTGGCCACTTACCGCGGCGGGCCGCTGCGCGTGGTGGCCAGCCGCTCGCACGGCGGCCCGCAGCTGGCGAAGCTGCTCGAGGCGCTGCCCGGGCACCGCATCGTGTCGATCGGCAGTTCGCTCAAGATCTGCCTGGTGGCGGCCGGGGAGGCGGATTTCTACCCGCGTCACGGGCCGACCTGTGAGTGGGACACGGCGGCGGCGCAGTGCGTGCTGGAGCAGGCCGGCGGTCAGCTGACGGATTTCGACCTGCGCCCGCTGAAATACAACAAAGAATCGCTGTTGAATCCGCCGTTTCTGGCGTTCGGCGCCGGCGAACGGCCGTGGCTGGCGCCGCTGCAGGCGGGCTAGGAAAGCGCTTGCGTGCGGGGCTGGATGCCTAGGCGTGAATCAACGGCCTAAGCCGTTGATTCACGGAGCGCCGCGTCGGTGTGACCGGCGCGGCGCGAGCCGAACAAATCCACGGACGGAATTTTTCAGAATTTCCTTCAGGCGCTGCCGATGTGTCGGCCGCCGGCGTCGCCCAGCGTCTGGCCGCGGGCGCCGTACACGGTGGGCGCGGGATCGGCGCCGGACAGCACGCGCATGGCCCGCGTGAGCATGCCTTGCTGCAGGTGCAGCAGCTCGCCGTTGCGCCGGTTCAGGTCCCGACAGCGCTGCGCCAGCGCGCCGAGCGCCGGCGGCAGCTCGCCGGCATCCGGCAGGTGCAGGCCGGCCAGGTGGTCGGTGAGCTCACGCTTGCGCGCGGCGATGTCGGTCACCGCGGCTGCGTCGGCGCGGCGCAGGGCGGCGTATTCCTGCTCCAGCAGCGCGGCCAGGGCGTCCAGCAGCGGCTGCGGGTCGGCGGTCATGGGGTCAGCCCAGCGCGACGCGGTCCTGCGCGAGCAGACCGTCGGCGATGCGCTGCGGGTCGATGCGGTAGCTGCCGTTGGCGATCGCCTCGCGCAGCGCCGCCACGCGGTCGGCGTCGACCACCGGCGTGCCAGCCACGGTCGCTTGCAGGTCCTGCATCTGGCGTGCTCCGTCGGTCAGGTCGACGCTGTCGGTGCCGGGCGAGGCGACGGCCGGCGTCGCCTGGGCGTCAGCGGCTCGGCTGCGGGCCGGTGCGGTGTTGATTTTTGGTGTTTCGGGGGTGCCCGACAGGGCGGTGATGTCCATGATGTTTACTCCGGCGCTGACGCGGGGTGGGGGCAGATGCCCGGTTATCGTCGCCCGTCGGGCGAACTTTAGCCCGCGCCTGTCAAAATTCCACCGTGACCTGCCCGTCGCCGGTCACGGTGCCGTACACGACGCGCCGGGAGCTCGGGTTTTCCACCGCTATGCGCTCGCCCGCGGCGCCGCTGCGAAGCGCCTTGCCGCTGGCGCGGATGACGAACCGGGCGCTGTGGATCTGCAGCGTCACCGGATCGCCGCGGCGCACCAGCAGCGGCGACTGCAGCAGGGCGGGCGTGAGCCGCTCGCCGGCACCGACGCTGCGGCGCAGCGCCTGGCCCACGGCGGCGCCATCGTCGAGTAGGTACTGGCCGCCGAGCGCGCCGAGCTCGGCCGTCTGCCGGCGCAGGTCGCCGGCCTGCAGCCGATGGCCGCGCGGCAGCGGCCGGGCCGCCACCAGCACCGCGCCGCTGGCCTGCACCTGCACCGGCAGGTGAACGGACCAGCCGGGTGCGCCGGGGCAGGCCACGCGCACCACCGCCCGGCCGGGCAGGCGGGTCGGGCCGGTCAGGCCGGCGGCGAGCGGCGTCGGACAATCGACCAGGCGCAGGCGCGGATCGGGCGCGCCGACGATCGCCGTCGGGTTATTGACGCCGCTGTCGCGGGCCGCCTGCAGCGCGGCACTGCGCGCGGCTTCCACCAGGCTGGCCGGCGACTGCGCGGCTTGCGCGGCGCTCGCCGCCCACAGCAGCAAGGCCGGCAGGCACGCGGCGCGGGTTCGGAGGGTTGGCTGCATGGCCGGGATGTCCTGAAAGTCTGAGGCGGCCGGTGCGTCGTCCGGCCGCGGTCGTCGACGACTGAAAAGCACACGGCGTGCCATGCGCCTGCGGCGCCCGTCACTGACACGCGGCAGGCCCCGGGCCGGTCGCCGCCGCGGGTGTCGGCAATCCGTCGCCGTGCGGCCGGCAAGCGCTTGCCGGAACGGTCGTCTTTGAGCCATGAAAGCGCATGAATCAGCGCTTTTCCGGATTCTGGCCCGGTCCGTGCATTTGTCCGGGCCAGACGCAGTCCGCCGCGGAGTCCGGCATGGCAAACCTAATCGATCAGGCTTTCGGCCCCCACGCCACGGCGCTACAACTGCGCGCCGAGCGCGCGCAGTTGCTGGCCGCCAATCTGGCCAACGCCGACACGCCCGGCTTCAAGGCGCGTGACATCGATTTCAAGCAGGCGCTGGCCAACGCGCAGGGCGGCGGCGGGCCGCTGCTGACCACGCAGGCCAGCCACGTCGCGGGTCTCGATGCCGGCGCCGGCACGCAGGCGCTGTATCGCACGCCGCTGCAGCCGTCGCTGGACGGCAACACGGTGGACACGGCCACCGAGCAGGCGGCGTTCAGCGAGAACTCGAACCGCTATCTGGCGAGCCTGACGTTCCTGAACGGCCGCATCCGCGGCCTGATGACGGCCCTGCGCGGGGAGTGATGGCACATGAGTGACTTTCGGATGTTCGGCACGCTGGGCTCGGCGCTGGCCGCCCAGACCGTGCGTTTGAACACGGTGGCGAGCAACCTCGCCAACGCCGACCAGCCGGCCGGCAGCCCCGAGGCGGCCTACCGGGCGCGTGTGCCGGTGTTCGCGGCGGTGCTCGATCAGGCCCGGCGCGACGGCTCCGCGGTCGGCGTGCAGGTGAAAGACGTTGCGGTCAGCCAGGCGCCGCCGCGCGCCGAGTACCAGCCCGGCCACCCGCTGGCCGACGCGCAGGGCTACGTCTACTACAGCAACGTGCGCCCGGTGGAGCAGATGGCGGACATGATCTCCGCCTCGCGCACCTACGAGAGCGCCGCGCAGGCGCTCGGCACCGTGCAGGAGCTGATCCAGCGCACGCTGCGCCTGGGAGACAACGCATGAGCAGCGGTGCCGACATTCTGGCCGCGGCCGGCGTGCGCAGCAGCGATTCGCTCACGCCGCCGGCAGCCCGCCGCACCACGCTGAACCAGGATGACTTCATGACGCTGCTGTCCACGCAGCTGAAGTACCAGGACCCGAGCAAGCCCATGGACGCCAACGAGATGGTGGCGCAGATGGCGCAGCTGAGCATGGTCACCGGCATCGGCGAGCTCAAGGACCAGCTGGCGAGCCTGTCGCAGAGCCTGACCTCCAGCCGCGCCTCGCAGGCGGCGCAGCTGGTCGGCCACGAGGTGTTGCTGGACGGCGAGGCGATGCAGCTGCCGCTGGGCGGCGCGCTGAACGGCGCGGTCAACCTGCCGGCCGACGCGGCGGATCTGAAGATCAGCATCTACGACGCCGCCGGGCGGCTGGTGCGGCAGGTGGCGCTGGGTCCGCAGCCGGCCGGCATCGTGCGCTTCTCGTGGGACGGCAGCCTGCCCGACGGCACCGGCGCGGCGCCCGGCCAGTACCGCGTGTACGCCGACCCGGGCACCGGCGAGGCGATGCCGACCCTGGCGGTCGGGCGCGTCGACAGCGTGCTGCTCGGCAGCGACGGGCAGGGCGCGCAGCTGATCGTGGACGGCTACGGCATAGCCGACATCGGCGCCGTCAAGCAGGTGATGTAACGGTCCGTCGGGCCTTCTTCCAAGGAGACAGTCATGGGTTTCGAAACGGCCATCAGCGGCCTGAACGCCGCCACCACGCAGCTCGACATCGCGAGCAACAACATCGCCAACGTCGCCACCACCGGCTTCAAGCAGTCGCGGGCGGAGTTCTCGGACATCTACACCGGCACTAACCTCGGCGTGTCGTCGCTGGCGGTCAGCCGCGGCGTGCGCACCGCCGCCATCACCCAGCAGTTCGACCAGGGCAACATCAAGTCCACCAACAACAATTTTGACCTCGCCATCTCCGGCGGCGGCTTTTTCCTGCTCCAGGACAACGGCGGCCCGGTCTACTCGCGCGCCGGCGCCTTCGGCGTGGACCGTTCCGGCTTCGTCACCAACAGCGCCGGGCAGAAGCTGATGGCCTTCAAGGTGGATGCCTCGGGCGCGCCGGCCGGCTCGCCGCTGCCGCTGCAGATCGACACCTCGGACGTGGCGCCGAACGCCACCGGCCGGGTGGATG
>NZ_JAQVGQ010000049.1 GCF_028696615.1 Immundisolibacter sp.
TACCGGCCGACCGGCCAGCCGCGCCATCTGCAGCCGTGGCTGGCCACCGTGTGGCGGCGCCCGTCGGGTGCCGTCACGCCTTCAGGGTGTCCATCAAATCGATCATGAACTCGGTGTCCTCTGCGGCTACCGACTCCCAGGCCGTGAAGCCGAGCTCGTCGAGCACCCGACGGCCGTTCGGGTCATCGGCCATGCCGAGCACTGCGGCGCCAAGCTCCTCACGTAGCGCAGCCAGTCGCGGGCCGACCAGCAGTACGTGGCGGATGTCGTCGATTTCGCTGCGCACCAGGGGCCGCAACTGCTCGCGCACCGGTCGGGACAGATCCTCGAAGGCGTCGGCCAGGAAAAAGCCCACGTCCGCCCGCCCGTCCAGCAGCGATTTGGCCACCAGCGGGTAACTGCCGACGGTGGTGATGTCGAGGTTCTGCGCGCCGAGGTCGGCCGGCTCGAGCAGGATCATGCCGATCAGGCGCACGTCCGGGTCGTCGGTGCATGCCAGGCGGCTGCCGGGCTGCAAGTCCTCGACCGTTTGCGCCGTGGCGCCGGCCGGCACCACCACGCAGCACTCGTCGGACTTGCCGTGCGCACGGCACACCGGCACGAAGCCCTTCTCGCGCACCAGCATGGCCGCATCGAAGGGATTGGCGTAGATGATGTCGACCCGGTCGGCGGCGATCGCCTGCCTTTGGCTGGCGAAGTCCTGATACAGCTCCAGATGAATCGACGCATCGAGCGCTTTCTGCAGCCAGGTATTGAAGATGAACCAGCCGGGCATGCGCTTTGGCGAGAAATCGGGGCTCACCGTCATCTGGTAGGTGGCGGTCATGCTGCGTTCTCCGCGGCGCGCAATTGCGCATACAGTTCCATGGCTTCGGCGATGGCCCGCCGCGAGGGTTTGCGACGCACCGAGGTGTAGCCGACCACCCGCCCGTCGCGCACGTTGGGAATCACCGTGGCATACACCCAGTAATAGGCGCCGTCCCGGCGCAGGTTTTTGACATAGCCGTGCCAGATTCGCCCGGCCGTGATGTCGTCCCACAGACCCTTGAACGCGGCAGCCGGCATATCCGGATGGCGCAGGATGCTGTGCGGGGCGCCGATCAATTGCTCGCGGGTATAGCCGGACATGGCCACGAACGACCGGTTGCAGTGAGTGATGATTCCGGACGGGTCGGTGCACGAGACGATCAGACGGCCGTCCGGGTAGGGCACCTCACGGTCCGTGACGAGGACCGTACGTTTGCCAATCCCGAACAGGTCGAGGGTTTGCGTGCGGTAGTCCCCCTCGACATCGGCCGGATTCATATCCGTGAGCATCGCTTTTCCCCTGGAAAATTCTCGTCCTGTGGAGTTGTTGAACAAATCGGCGCTCCCTGTCGGCTGCCGGCATTCAGATGAGCTTGGCGATGCTCTCTGCCGCCCGCTTCACGTCCAGGAAGATCAGTCCCAGCTTGGCATTGGGTTTGGCGATGATGGTCAGCACCGCTTCTTTGCCGGCATAGGTCATGAGCACGTATCCGCTGTCGCCCTTGACCAGTACTTGCTCCAGGGTGCCGCGGGCGAGCTCCTTGGAGGTGCGATCACCCAGCGACAGCATGGCGGCGCTCATGGCACCCACCCGGTCCTGGTCCATGTCTGCCGGCAGCAGGGTGGCCATGGTCAGGCCGTCCGTCGAGATGACGGCCGACGCCTCGATGTCCGCCGAGGTGCCGTTCAGTTCCTTCAGGATCGATGTCAGCATGTCTGCGCGCATTGTTTTGTCTCCTGTGAATGACGAAATAAATGGGCATGTTAGGAACTGATTATGTATTCAGAAGTTCCTCCGGCGCAGGATGTCGCGGCCAGAATCGAGGGCGTAATCCCTTGATTCATTGAGCACCGCCCGGGCATGCACCGCGCGACGGCGAGCTGAAAATCCATGGACGGAATTTTTCAGTCTTTTCTTTCGGAAGCGCGAAATAAATCAGCGGTTTCTTGACCAGCTCCTTGTTGGACTGCAGCCGGCTCTTCAGGGATACCGAGCGGTGCGAGGTGTGATCAGCTATTTCTGCCATGAACGGCCAGTCGCTTGACCAGCAGCCATACCAGATCGATCAGCGCCGGGCGGTTCAGGCGCGGCTGTCCGGCCACCACCAATACCAGGCGCTGCGAGCCGACATGCAGCGGCCAGAAGCCGAGATCGGCGTTGCCGCCGCTGTTGACCAACGCCCAGGCCGATGTGCCGAGCCCCAGATTGCCGCGCAGCAGGCCCTGGTAATGCTCACCGACCTGGGCGAGCTGGGCCGACAAGCCGGCCAGCTCTTCGGCGGTTTCGTGGTGAAAGCCGTGGCTGGCGAGGTAAAAACCTTGGCCATCCGCCAGCAGGGCTTTGTGGGGGCCGGCCAGTTCGGCCAGGATTTCCGGCAGGACGTTTTCCAATGCGGCGCCGGCCAGCTGGCGCGGTTCGCGCAGGCCCTGCACCAAATGCATGGACTGCAGGCGATATAGCTGTTCGAGGGCCGCCTCGCCCTGCAGTCCGGTCAGCGCCTCGAGGTTGCGTTGGTTCAGCGCCGGACTGCGGTCTTCGCGCAGCAGGTTCAGCACGATTTGCTGCGTGCGCTCCACCTGCGGGCGGGCGACGGCATAGAAAGCGCCGCCGGGCGTCGGCGCCAGATAAAGGCCCGGTACGAGTTGGTAGTCAGACATGGTCGACGATGCCCGGATCGATGCAGTAAAGGAGCGCCTCGACGAGTGTCGCCACGTCTTCGCGGCGCCGCGCGTCGACCTCGAAAACCGGCGCGCTGTAACCGAGCGCCCGCAATTGGTCGCTGTAATCCGGGATGCCGGGCGCCGGTCGCTCATCCATGAAGGTGATGCCCACGACCAAGCGCGTGCGGTCCACGAATTTGCGAAACGCGTTCAGAAAGAACAGCAGGTCGTTGAAGGGTTTCGGACGGCTGTTGTCGAGCAACAACACCAGCCCGAGCCCGCCCTGGGTGAGGATGTCCCACATGAAGTCGAAGCGTTCCTGACCCGGTGTGCCGAACAGGTGGACCCGCCCGCCGCCGTCCAGGTTCATGACGCCGTAGTCCATGGCCACCGTGGTATTGGGCTTGCGCCGAGCGGTCATGTCGGTGGCCATTTCGTCGGTGCGGACGATGGGGATGTCGCTGAGTGTGGCGATGGCCGTGGTTTTTCCGGCGCCGACCGGGCCGGTGAAAATGATTTTGTGCTCTGGCATGTGGGGCTCAGCGTAGCAGTTTGAGTTTGCGCAGCAGGCCGCCGATGAGGCTGCGTTTCTCTGCGGACGGCGTCGCGGCGGTCGGCGCTGGCGCCGTGTCGCGACGCGATTCCGTGCGCACCAGGTCGAGCGCCAGGCAGGCGCTGTACAGCGCGTACACGTACCGCTCGGGTACGCCCAGCAGCGCGCTGGTCTGCCGTAATGCCACCGGTCGCTGGCTCCACAGGGCGGCGATTTGCATGGCGTGCGGCGGGATCGGCAGACGCGTGAAGTTCGGCCAGCGCCGCAGCCAGACCACCGCCGTCGGGTCGGTGCCCCAGGGCAGGCGCCCGCGTGCGCAGCGCAGCGCCACACCCCACAGCAGCTCATCGGCATCGCATGCGCCGGCGAGCCCCGGCCCGGGGTGGTCGCTGGCCGGTGCGGGACGCAGCACCAGGTCGTCGCCGACGGTCGGCTCATCGCACAGCAGGGCGAGCTCGCGCTCGGTGGCGTTCACGAGGGCGTGCCGGCCGTTCGAGAACAGCACGACGCCGTTGCCGCGGTGGTCGACCCACACCGGATCGTCGTACTGCAGCGCCCGCGCGCGGGCTTTTTGCAGGACGCCCTGCAGCGCCCGTTGCGGGTCATAGAAGTCGAGCCGGCCGGTGTCTGCATCGCCGGGGTGGGCGCCGTGTGGCGTGCCGTAGCAGGCTTCGAGGTCGCGCGTCAGATCGAAGGCGGGCGTGCGGTGGCGTGGCGGTGTCGGTGCGGCCGTGGTCTTTGGGCTGGGCTGCTGCGGCAGGGCAGCCGTCGCGTCGGCTGCCGGGGATGGTGCGGCATGCGACGGTGGCGGGGCGTCGGTTGGCGGCGCCTGGCGGTCCAAGTCTTCGCGTACCCGGTCGATGGCGGCGGTCAGGTCGCCGGCTTGCAGGGGTTTTCTCACCCACACGGCGCCGTCGAGGGTCTGCTCGCTGACTGACAGCACGATTGCCGGCCCGGCAAAACGCGCCCGCAGGTCCTGCCAGACGGCCGCCGCGTCGATGCCGTCGAGGTCGACGATGGCTAGCCGTGGCTGGGTCTGGTCGTGTTCGGTCACCAGCCGGCCGCGGTCGCGCGCCGGTCCGGCGAAGAACAGTTCGAGCAGGGCGCGCATGCGGGTGTCCAGGCCCGCCAGTACGATCGGCAGTGGCGCCGGGATGGCCCGCGCTGGCCGGTCGCCGGCAGGGGAGGGGTGGGCGTCGTTCATGCGTGTCTGGCCTGCGTTGGCGCCGGGGCCGGCCCGAGGTCGACGACGTCCACGACCTCCAGGCCGGCCCACTGATCGAGTGATTCACCCAGCGCCCGCAGCAGGCGCGGATACATGGCGGCCAGGCGGGCGTTGTCGCGGGTATGTCGATAAATTTCCAGCAAGGCGGCCGCCGCTTCGGCGTCGTCCGGGTCCGTGCGCAAAGCCGTCTCGAGGGTGTCGCGGGCGGCGTCGAGGTCGCCATACTCGAGATGGGCGCGCGCCAGCTCGAGCGCGTTCGGCGCCGCGGCGGGCCGGTGGTTTTCGAGCAGGCGCACCACTTCGCGCACGCCGCCGTAGCCGAGCGACAGCAGCGAGCCGGTCAGTGCGCCGGCGGTTTCGCTCCAGGGCTCGAGCCCGCCGTCGAGATGACGTTCCAGCAGGTCCCATTGCTGCGGCGTCAGCCGCGCCGCGGCGAAGCGCAGCAGCCGGCGCTTGAGCGCCTCGCCCTGGTCGCGCAGCACCATGAACAGATCGGCCAGGGCACCGGTCAGCTCGGCGGGTTCTGCGCTGTCGATCAGCACCAGAATGCGCCGCACGTGGCTCAGCAGGTCGGCCGGGTTGGCCAGGATGCGGTGACTCATGAGCCTGAGCGCCGCTTCGGGCGACGGCAGTTCGGGCAGCGTCAGGTGCCAGCCTTCGCGCAGGTGAAAGCAGGGGTCGGCCGGCGACGGCTCGGCCGGACGGGGTGGCCCCGCGTCGCGGTGGTGGTCGATCATGATGACGTCCACAGGTCGTCACCTCCGGGCAAGCCGGGCTGGACTGGTCAAAAACACCGGCGGTGGCCGGACCCGTGGGGGGGCGGCAGACGCGACCGTCGCGGTGTGTTCCCGGTCGGCGCGTCCGTCTGATCTATGTGCTTATCGGCGCCGCGAGCGGTGACTTGATACCCTGCCGGAAAAATTTGCCGCGCCAAAGAGGCGTCGACCGAGTCGGCGCTCGCGTTTTGGGGCGGGATGCTGCGGCGCGCACTCAAGTCCACAAGGGAGGAACGATGCCGATCGATTGCTTCACCCACGTCATGCCGCCGCGCTTCTACGCCGCGCTCAAGCGCAAGATGACCGGTCCGGACTACCTGGGCGGCCTGCTCGAATCCATGCCACAGCTGGCCGACCTGCCGGCGCGCTTGGACGTGATGGACCGCCACCGCGTGCAGGCGCAGGTGATCACGCTGTCGTCGCCGCCGATCGAAATCGCCGTCGGTGACCCCGCCACGGCGGCGGACCTCGCGCGCCTGGCCAACGACGAGATCGTCGCCATGGCGGCGCAGCACCCGGGGCGCTTCATTCCGGTCGGCACGGTGGCCATGAACGAGCCGGCGCACATGGCGCGCGAGGCCGAGCGCTGCATCACTGAGCTCGGCATGAAGGGCGTGCTGATCTATTCCTCGGCCGCCGGCGTGCCGCTCGACCGGCCGGAGTTTCGCGATTTCTTCGCCGTGATGGCGGCGCACGACTTGCCCGTGTGGCTACACCCGGCGCGCGGCGCGGGCCAGCCCGACTACCGCGGCGAGGATCACTCGAAGTACTGGATCTGGCAGGTGTTCGGCTGGCCGTACGAGACCACCGCCGCCATGACGCGCCTGGTGTTCGACGGCCTGTTCGACCGCCACCCGGACATCAAGATCATCACCCACCACGCGGCGGCCATGGCGCCGGCGTTCTCGGCCCGCATCGACGCCATCTACGGCCAGCCGAACATGCCGGAGATCCGCGCCGCGGCCGAAAAACTGGCGCGTCCGGCCAACGAGTACTTTCGTCTGTTCTACGGCGACACGGCGCTGATGGGCGCGGTCGGCGGCCTCGCCGCGGCCTACGAATTCCTCGGCCCCGAGCGGCTGCTGTTCGGCACCGACGCGCCCTTCGACGGGACGGGCGGCGAGGACTTCACCCGCGACACGCTGTTCAGCGTCGCGGCGCTGGCCGTGCCGGCGGCGCAGAAAGAACAGATGCTGTCCGGCAACGCGCGGCGGCTGATGAAGCTGGATGGTTGAAGGCACGCCGCTGCCGGCGGCGCTGCGGCCGCACGCCGCGCCCTGCCGGCACTGGGACGAGGCCACCGTGCACCGGCGCCTCACGGCCGATCCGGCCGGTTACCTCGCGTTTGCGCGTGGTTATCTCGAGGACCTTGCCGCCGGCCGCGCACGCGTGCAGATGCCGCCCAAGCTGGTGCTGGACGACCCACCGGATGACCGGGGCGGCGGCGATTTCCGTCTGATGCCGTGCGTGCTGCGCGGGCCGCTGGGTACGCTCAAGACGGTCAAGATCATCGGCACCAACCGCGCCCAGCGCCTGCTGCCGGGGCAGATCACGGTCGGCGAGCTGCTGGTGCTGGATGGCGCCGAGCAGTGCGTGACCGAGCGCTTCGAGGCGTGTCTGTTGTCGTCGGCGCGCACGGGCCTGGTGGCGGCGCTGGCGCTCATGGCGCTGGCGCCGGATGTGCGGCGCATCAGCATCGTCGGCGCCGGGCGGGTGGGTTACTACGCGGCGATTTACTGCGCCGCCGCGCAGCCGCTGGCGCGGATCGAGCTGGTCGATGCCGATGCGCGGCGCGCCGCCGGCACCGCGCAGGCGCTGCGCGATGCCGGGTTGCCGTGCCGGGCGGCGGCGGTGGCCGACCCGGCCTGCGATGCCTGGCTGCTCGCCACCACCAGCACGCGCCCATTCTGTGCCCCGCCGCCGGCGGCGCCGGAGGTGGTGCTGAGTCTCGGCGCCGATGCCGCGGCCCAGCGCGAGCTCACCTGCGCCTGGGCTGGCCGCGCCGCGCTGTGGGTGGATTCGGCCGACGCGGTGAATTACGGCGACCTGCTCGCCTGGCGCCGGGCGGGCCTGATCGATGACACCGCGCCGCCGGACCTCGTGGCGCTGCTGGCGCAGCCGCCCGCGGCCGGGCCGTGGCGGCTGTTCGTCAGCACCGGCTGCGCGCTGTACGACAACCTCACCGCCGCCTACCTGCTGGGCGGCGCGCCATGGGTGGAATCACCTTGAAATCGACCCTGTCCGAGGCCCTGTTTGCGACCGCCGCGTTGCTGCTCGCCTGTGCCGCGGCGTGGCTGGCGCCGCAGGCGTTCGTGCCGCTGAAGCCGCTGATCACGCCGGCGCTGGGTCTCGTCATGTTCGGCATGGGGCTCACGCTGACCGGCGCGCAGCTTGCGGCGGTGCTGCGCCACCCGCGCTGGCTGCTGCTCGGCATCGGCCTGCAGTTTGTGATCATGCCGACGCTGGCGTTTGTCATCGCCGGGCGGCTCGGGTTGTCGGCGCCGCTGGCGGCGGGGCTGATCCTGGTCGGCGCCTGCCCGGGCGGCACGGCGTCGAACGTGATGACGTATCTGGCGCGCGGCGACGTGGCGCTGTCGGTGGCGATGACGGCGGCCTCGACGCTGATCGCGCCGCTGGCGACGCCGTGGCTGACGCTGTGGCTGGCCGGCGCGCGGGTGGACGTGCCGGCGCTCGCCATGCTGGCCGAGATCCTGCGCATCGTGCTGCTGCCGGTGCTGGCCGGCATGTTGCTGCGCTGGTGTCTGGAAGGCGTGGCGCGGCGTCTGGCGCGCTGGCTGCCGGGTCTGGCCATGCTGCTGGTGGCGCTGATCGTCGCCATCATCCTGGCGCTGAATCGTCCCCGGCTGGCCGCCACCGGCACGCTGGTGGCCGGCGCGGTGGTGTTGCACAACGGGCTCGGCTTCGTGCTGGGCTATGTCGGCGCGGCGCTCGGTGGCGCCCGGCCGGCGCAGCGGCGGGCCATCGCCATCGAGGTTGGCATGCAGAACTCCGGCCTCGCCACGGCGCTGGCGCTGAAGTTCCTGCCGCCGCTGGCGGCGCTGCCGGCGGCGCTGTTCTCGGTGTGGCAGAACCTCGCCGCGCTGGGGCTGGCCGCCGTGTGGCGGCGCAGGCGGTGAGGCGGCGCTTGGCGGCGGTCAGTCCACGCGCGGCCGGTTGGTGGCCAGATGCCGGCCGCCGTCGAGCGGCAGCACCGCACCGGTGATCCAGCGGCTCATCGGCGAGGCGAAAAACAGCACCGCGTCGGCCACGTCGTCCGGCCGGCCGTTGCGCCCCAGCGGGTGCACGCCGGCGAAGGTCTGCAAAAACGCCGCCTGTCGCTCGGCCGGCACGGCGCCCTGCAGCAGCTCGGTGTCCTCCACCACGCCCGGGCAGATCACGTTGACGCGGATGCCGTGGGCGGCCTCTTCCATGGCCAGCACCTGCGAGATGTGCCGCAGCGCGCGCTTGGCGGCGCCGTAGGCGGCGGCACCGGGAAAGGCGTGTTCGCCGGCGATGGAGGCGATGTTGACGATGCTGCCGCCGGCGGCGCGCATGAACGGCAGCGCCGCCGCCATCAGCCGGCGCGGCCCCCAGCAGTTGACGTCCATCAGCGACTGCCAGTGTGCCTCGTCGGCCTGCTCGAACGGCGCAAAGCGCATCACGCCGGCGTTGTTGACCACGATGTCGATGCGCCCGCCGCCGAACTCGGCCGCCGCCTTGGCCAGCGCCTGCACCTGCGCCGGCACCGTGACGTCGGTCGGCACCACCCGCGTGCGCGCGCCGAGCTGGCTGGCGGTTTCCTCGAGTTTTTCGCGCCGGCGGCCGGCCAGCACCACGCGCGCGCCTTCGGCATGCAGACGGGCGGCGATGGCGCGGCCGATGCCGGTGCCGGCGCCGGTGACGATGGCGGTTTTGTCGTTCAGCATGGGGCTTTCTCCGTTACTGGGTCAGGGATGCGTTGATGTGCGCCGGGCGAGCCGAAAAATTCCAGGGAGGGAATTTTTCGGCATGCCAAGGGGGCGGGGATGCCCCCTTCGCGACCGGCGACGCAGTTGCCGGTCGGCGGAGCCCGGTGCGGGCGTGTACCGCGCCGGGCGAGCCGAAAAATTCCAGGGAGGGAATTTTTCGGCATCAACGAAACGACGCCAGGTCCGGTTCCGCCTGCCAGTGCGGTAGCACGGGCCCCAGCAGTTCGTCGAGTGCGGCGCGGTCGTCGGCACCGAGCCGCCATTGCCCGGCGGCGACGTTGGCCTCGAGCTGCCGGGGATTCATCACGCCGGCGATGACGCTGCTGACCGCGGGCTGCGACAGCAGCCAGGCGAAGGCCAGGTCGAGCAGACCGTGACCGCGGGCGGCGGCGAACTCGCTGAGCGCCGCCAGCAGCCGTTCGTTGTGCGGCGTGCGCAGACGGTTGACGGTGGGGCTGCCGGCGGCGCCGCGGCTGCCGGCCGGGGCCGGCTCGCCGGGCCGGTACTTGCCGCTCAAAAGGCCCGCGGCGAGCGGGAAGTAGGGCAGAAAGCCGACGCCGGCGTGCTCGCAAAACGGCAGCAGTTCGAGCTGCGCGCCGCGCACCAGCAGGCTGTACTGGTGCTGCGCGGTGGCAAACGCCGGCAGGTCGTAGCGGGCCGCCACGCCGAGCGCCTCGGCATGGCGCCAGGCGGCATGGTTGCACTGGCCGATGTGGCGCACCTTGCCCTCGCGCAGCAGCGGCGCGAAGGCTTCGAGGATGGCCTGTGCCGGCACCTGCGCGGCCGGGAAGTGCAGCTGCAGCAGGTCGATGTAGTCGGTACGAAGGCGCCTGAGGCTGGTCTCGCAGTGAGCGCGGATGCGCTGCGCCACCGTCTCGCCGTCGGCCAGGTTCAGTAAGTGGCACTTGGTGGCCAGGATCACCTCGTGCCGCCGCCCGGCCAGCGCCGTGCCGAGGTACTCCTCGCTCCTGCCGTCGTTGTAGATGTGGGCGGTGTCGATGAAGTTGACGCCGAGCTCGAGTGCCCGGTGCACGGTGGCGATGCTCGACGCCAGCTCCTGCCGCGGCGGGCCGAACACGTTGCCGCCGAGGCCGACCGCCGAAACCTCAAGGCCGGTGTTGCCGAGTGGCCGGTATTGCATTTGCTTTATCTCCTTGGGATTTCGGCGCGGCGATGGGGTGGCGCGACGAGGCCGCTGGCGGCACATGCTGCGACCTGCGCGGCGCGGCGGCAACCACCTCAACGCGGTCCGCCGGCGCTGTGGTAGACGAAAAACGCCTCGCCCGGCTGCAGCCAGGCGCCGTAGTCCGGGTAGCGGAACACCGAGCTCGGCGAGCGCGGGTCGAGCAGCAGCAGCGCCGTGAGCCCCCCGGGTGGAGCGAGATCGATGTCGAGGCTGCCGGGCGGCAGGTCGACGGTGCGGCGCGTGGTGTTTGCCGTCGGCAGCCGGGCCAGTCGCGTCGGGCGCTGGTCGAAACGGTTGACCCGCACGCTGGCGCGGCGCGCCCGGCTGAGCACGCGGTAGCGGATCAGGTGGCGGTCCAGCAGTTCGGCGAGCGCCGCGGTGTGGGCGGTCACGTACAGCCGGGCGGGGAATGGCACCCGATCGGCGCTGACCACGCGCCGGTGGTCGGCGAACACCACCGGCTCGCGCAGGCGCGAGTCGAGCCGGCGCAGCGGCAGGGTGACGGTGGGGTGCGCCGGGTCCGGCGCGTAACCGGCGAACAGCGCCAGCCGCGTCGGCGGCCGCGGCGCGCCGGTGCGCGCCAGGATGGCCGCCCGGCGCGCCTGCACCTCGGCCAGGACGGCGCGGATGCACAGCATCTGGCGCTGTACGCGCACGGCGATGTTGCGGTAGCTGTCGAAGCGGTCGTGGTGCGGGTCGAGCTTGGTTTCGATGAGCAGCGACAAGGCGCCGGTCGCCGCCGCGGTGTTGCGGAAATTGCGCAGCGTGAGCCCGCCGTGGGTGACCGGCTGGCGCGTGCTGGTGATCTCGCCGATGTAGCGCTGCGCCGGCAGGCCGCCGGCCGTGATGCGCGTGAGCAGCGCCGGCAGCAGCGCATCGCGCGCCAGCGTGCGCACGGCGGCCGGCAGCGCCGGGTTGTTGCCGATCTCGACCTGGGCGTCGAAGTCGGTCAGATACCCCTCGCGCGCCAGCGACTGGCGCTTCAGCACCGCCGACTCGTGCAGATCCACCACCACCTGCGGCGCGTAGCGGTGCAGCGCTTGCACCAGCGCGCGGCTCTCGGGCTGCGTGAGCAGCACGAAGTCGGTGTTGATGTTGACGCGGTTGGCGTTCGAGCGCCGGCGCAGGTCGCGACCGTCGGGGTTGGCGTTCGGGATGAGGATCACCTCCAGCGTGTCGAGCAGCGGGCGCAGGTCGCCGCCGATCAGCTCGCGCGCGGCCTCGAGCAGCGCCTCGCCGCCGGCGGGCTCGGCGCCGCCGTGCTGCGAGCCGACCAGCAGCACCTTAAGACGTGCCGCGCTGCCGGTGGCAAGGCGCAGCGCCTCGATCGGACGGCCCTGCACGCTGTGGCCGACGACGTCCGTGTGCGCCAGCGCCGGCGCCGACTCGACCAGACGGTCGAGGTAGGCGGCGATGTCGTCGCTGCGGCTGTAGCGCGTGTAGCCGGCCGCTTCGAGCGGTGGCGTCGGCGGCGCCGCCGACGCCCGCATGGCGGCCAGCAGCATGAGACAGACGGCCAGCGCCCGGCGCGCCGCCGCGGGCGGCTGGCGGCTCAGGGTTTGTGAAGAAATGCGCATGCTGCGCATGTCTTGCGTCGCCCGTCCGGCCATCCCTGGCCGGCCTCGGAGCTTGAAAAACTCACACGCTCTCAGGCGGCGAGCCGCGCGCCGGCCCACACCGCCGCCAGGCATAGCGCCAGATGCAGGCCGACGTTGAGCGCCGCCGCGGCCGGGCGCTGCTGGGCCAGCACCAGCGTCTCGCCGGCAAAGGCGGAAAAGGTGGTGAAACCGCCGAGCACGCCGCTCATGAGTCCGGCGCGCCACGGCTCGCCGAGCAAGCCGCGCTGCACCAACAGCGTGAGCGCCACACCCATCAGGAAGGAACCGGCCACGTTGACGGTGAGCGTGCCGTAGGGAAACGCCCGGCCAAGCGCCGCGGCGATGCCGGTCACGGCCAGATAGCGGGCGATCGAACCGAGTGCCCCGCCGAGGGCCACCGCCGCGACCATGCCGCCGTTCACTGTTCGCCGGCCTCGCGGTCGCGCGCGCGCAGCTCCGCGAGATGCTCGGCAAGCCGCCGTTCGAGACCCCGCCCGCTCGGCTGGTAGTAGCGCCGGTCCGGCATCTCGTCCGGGAAGTAGCGCTCGCCGGCGGCATACGCGCCCGCTTCGTCGTGGGCGTAGCGGTAGCCCTTGCCGTAGCCGAGCTGCTTCATGAGCCGGGTGGGCGCGTTTCGGATGCGCAGCGGCGGCGGCAGCGAGCCGAAGCGCCGCGCGTCCGCCATGGCAGCGTCGAATGCCGTGTAGACGGCGTTGCTCTTGGGTGCGCAGGCCAGATACGTCACCGCCTGCGCAATCGCAAGCTCGCCTTCCGGCGAGCCCAGGCGCTCGTAGGTGTCGCAGGCATCGAGCGCCAGCGCGAGCGCGCGCGGGTCGGCAAGACCCACGTCTTCGCTGGCCATGCGCAGCACGCGCCGGGCGATGTACAGCGGCTCGCAGCCGCCGTCCAGCATGCGCGCCAGCCAGTACAGCGCCGCGTCCGGAGACGAACCGCGCACCGCCTTGTGCAGGGCCGAGATCTGGTCGTAGAAGGCCTCGCCGCCCTTGTCGAAGCGCCGCCAGCTCTCGCCGGCCAGCTCCTTGAGCACCGCTTCATCGATGACGCCGTCCGGCGCGATGTCGGCGGCCAGTTCCAGCAGGCCCAGCAGGCGGCGCGCGTCGCCGTCGGCCATGGCGGCGAGCGTCGGGCGCAGTTCGGTCGGAAAGCTGAGGTGAAGCGCGCCGAGGCCGCGTTCGGTGTCCGTGAGCGCCCGCTCGATCAGCGCCAGCAGATCGGCCTCGGTGAGCGGGCGCAGCACGTACACCCGCGCGCGGGACAGCAGCGCGTTGTTGAGCTCGAACGACGGGTTCTCGGTGGTGGCGCCGATCAGCGTGACGGTGCCGTCCTCCACGTGCGGCAACAGCGCGTCCTGCTGGGCGCGGTTCCAGCGGTGCACCTCGTCCACGAACAAAATGGCGCGCCGCCCGGCGGCCACGGCGTGACGGGCGCGCTCGACCGCCTCGCGGATTTCCTTGATGCCGGCCAGCACGGCCGACAGCGTGAAGAACTCGGCCCGGGTGTGCGCGGCCAGCACGCGCGCCAGTGTGGTCTTGCCGGTGCCGGGCGGGCCCCAGAAGATCATCGAGCGCGGCAGGTCGGCCTCGATGGCCACGCGCAGCGGCTTGCCCGGTCCCAGCAGGTGCGGCTGACCCAGCACCTCGTCCAGCGTGCGCGGGCGCAGCCGATCGGCCAGTGGTCGGCCGGCGGCGGGGGTGGAGTCGAACAGGTCGTCGGCCATGTGCGCGCCTGGTGAAGTGCCGATCAACTCGACGGCGCC
Organism: Immundisolibacter sp.; assembly: GCF_028696615.1. GTDB lineage: Bacteria > Pseudomonadota > Gammaproteobacteria > Immundisolibacterales > Immundisolibacteraceae > Immundisolibacter. Next base: position 13,772 of record NZ_JAQVGQ010000049.1, read on the forward strand.
CGTCCGGGGCAGGATGCCCCGGCCTGCATCCAGGGCCCAGACCCTGGATGCAGGGAGCGCAGCGCGGGCCTGAACCGCGCGGATGCGAGCTGAAAAATTCCATGAATGGAATTTTTCAGCATGTCCTATCGCCCGGACGCCGGTGGCGCGGCGCGGATCACGTCCACGCCGGGCGGCGGGCTGAAACGAAAGCGCGCCGCTGGCACCGGCACGTTGCGCTGGATGTCGGT
>NZ_JAQVGQ010000050.1 GCF_028696615.1 Immundisolibacter sp.
GCAAGGGCGCCAACAATGCGCTGGCGGCCGGCCCGGACGACCCCGGCAGCCCGTGGGCCATCGGCGCCGCCGAGGGCGGCCACAAGTCCATCCACCCGCAGCTGGGCACGCTGGACGACTTCCGCCGCCTGCTGGCACGCACGCGCGAGCACGGCCTCGAGCTGGCCATGGACCTGGCCTTCCAGTGCTCGCCGGATCACCCGTACGTGACCGAGCACCCGGCCTGGTTCCGCCGGCGGCCGGACGGCACCGTGCAGTACGCCGAGAATCCGCCCAAGAAATACCAGGACATCTACCCGTTCGACTTCGAGACCGACGACTGGCCGGCGCTGTGGCGGGAGCTGCTCGACATCGTCGATTTCTGGCTCGACCAGGGCGTGCGCATCTTTCGCGTCGACAACCCACACACCAAGCCGTTCGCGCTGTGGGAGTGGCTGATCGGCGACGTCAAGCGCCGCCACCCGGAGGTCATCTTTTTGGCCGAGGCGTTCACCCGGCCGCGCCTCATGCACCGCCTGGCCAAGCTCGGCTTCACGCAGTCGTACACCTACTTCGCCTGGCGCAACACCAAGCAGGAGCTGACCGACTACTTCACGCAGCTGGCCCAGGACGCCTCGCGCGAGTACTTGCGCCCCAACCTGTGGCCGAACACGCCGGACATCCTGACCGAGTTCCTGCAGTTCGGCGGGCGGCCGGCGTTCATGCTGCGCGGCGCGCTGGCGGCCACGCTGGGCGCCAGCTACGGCGTATACGGCCCGGCCTTCGAACTGTGCGAGCACGCGCCGCGCGAGCCCGGCAGCGAGGAGTACCGCGACTCGGAGAAATACCAGGTGCGGCATTGGGACCTGGACCGGCCGGGCAACCTGCGCGACTACCTGGCGCGCCTGAACCGCATCCGGCGCGACAACCCGGCCCTGCAGGCGGACTGGAGCCTGCGTTTTCACCCGGTCGACAACGACCTGCTGCTGTGCTTCAGCAAAGCGCCGCCGGACGGCACCGAGGGTGACGTGATCGTGGTGGTGGCCAACCTGGACCCGCATCACATCCAGGCCGGCTGGATCGAGCTGCCGCTGGACACGCTCGGCATCGACCCCGCGCGGGCCTACCAGGCGCACGACCTGCTGTCCGGCGCGCGCTACCTGTGGCAGGGGGCGCGCAACTTCGTGCAGCTCGACCCGGCGGCGGCGCCGGTGCACATCCTGCGCCTGCGCCGGCGCCTGCGCAGCGAGCGCGACTTCGACTACTTCCAATGAACACGACCGACGACACGGACAGGTGGCACGACCCGCTGTGGTTCAAGGACGCCGTCATCTACGAGCTGCACGTGAAGGCGTTCTTCGACAGCAACCACGACGGGGTGGGTGATTTCCGCGGCCTGACCGAAAAGCTCGACTACCTCAAGGACCTGGGCGTCAACACGCTGTGGCTGCTGCCGTTCTACCCGTCACCGTTTCGCGACGACGGCTACGACATCGCCGACTACCGCAACATCCACCCGCAGTACGGCACGCGGGCCGACTTCCGACACTTCGTGCGCGAGGCGCACCGCCGGCGGCTGAAGGTGATCACCGAGCTGGTCATCAACCACACCTCGGACCAGCACCCCTGGTTCCAGGCCGCGCGCCGCGCGCCGCCGGGCTCATCCAAGCGCAACTTCTATATCTGGAGCGATACCGACAAAAAGTTCGCCGGCACGCGCATCATCTTCACCGACAGTGAGAAATCCAACTGGGCCTGGGACGAGGTAGCCAAGGCCTACTACTGGCACCGCTTTTTCTCGCACCAGCCGGACCTGAACCACAACAACCCGGCGGTGGTGCGGGCGGTGATCCGCATCATGCAGTTCTGGCTGGACATGGGCGTCGACGGCCTGCGCCTGGACGCCATCCCGTACCTGTGCGTGCGGGACGGCACCAGCAACGAGAACCTGCCCGAGACGCACGCCGTCATCAAGCAGATGCGGGCGGTCATCGACCGCCATTACACCAACCGTATGCTGCTGGCCGAGGCCAACCAGTGGCCGGAGGACGTGCGCGAGTACTTCGGCGACGGCGACGAGTGCCACATGGCCTACCACTTCCCGCTGATGCCGCGCCTGTTCATGGCCATCGCGCAGGAGGACCGCCACCCGATCGTCGAGATCCTGGCGCAGACGCCGGACATCCCGGACAACTGCCAGTGGGCCATCTTCCTGCGCAACCACGACGAACTCACGCTGGAGATGGTCACCGACCGCGAGCGCGACTACATGTACAGCATGTACGCCGCCGACCCGCGCATGCGCGTCAACGTCGGCATCCGCCGCCGCCTGGCGCCACTGATGGACAACCACCGCGAGAAGATCGAACTCCTCAATTTCTTGCTGCTGACCCTGCCGGGTTCGCCGATCCTGTACTACGGCGACGAGATCGGCATGGGCGACAACATTTACCTCGGCGACCGCAACGGCGTGCGCACGCCCATGCAGTGGAGCCCGGACCGCAACGGCGGCTTCTCGCGCGCCGATCCGCAGCGCCTGTTCCTGCCGCCGATCATGGACCCCATCTACGGCTACGACGCCGTCAACGTGGAAGCCCAGACGCGCAGCCCGTCGTCGCTGCTGAACTGGCTCAAGCGCCTGATCGCCGCGCGCAAGAACCACCGCGCCTTCGGCCGCGGCACGCTGCGTTTCCTGGAGCCCGGCAACCGCAAGATCCTGGCCTACGTGCGTGAATGGCAGGATGAAAAAATCCTGTGCGTGGTCAACCTGTCGCGCCAGGCGCAACCGGTCGAGCTGAACCTGGCCGACTTCCGCGGCCGGGTGCCGGTGGAGCTGCTCGGCCGCAGCGTCTTTCCGCCCATCGGCGAGCTGCCCTACCTGCTGACGCTGCGCGGCTACGGCTATTTCGGCTTTCGCCTGGCGACCGATGTCGAGGCGCCGTACTGGCACCAGGAGCAGCTGCCCGGGCGTGAACTGCCGGTGCTGGTGCTGACCGACGGCTGGCGGACCTTCCTGACCGGCCGCGGCGATGCCAGCGCGGTGCGCCGCGCCATCGCCAGCCGCAGCCGCAACCGCCTGCGCGACCTGCTGGCGCCGTACCTGGCCGGCCGGCGCTGGTTCGCCGGCAAGGGCCGCAGCGTCGCCCACATCGACATCCTCGAGCAGGGCGAGTGGCGCGCCGGTGAGGCCAGCTGGCTGGTGACGCTGCTCGACGTGCATTTCGCTGACGGCGAATCGCACAGCTACTTCCTGCCGCTGGCCATCGCCTGGGAGGATGCCGCCGGCGACGATCGGCTGCAGGCCCTGCTGCCGTGGGCGCTGGCGCGGGTGCGCGAGAAGGCGCGCATGGGCGTGCTGTACGACGCCTTTGGCGACGACGGCTTCTGCCGTGCGCTGGTGCGCGGCATCGATGCCGCAGCCGAGGTGCCGCTGCAGGCCGGCCGGCTGCAGCTGCGCGCCACCGGTGCGGTGGCGGACCTGGCGGCCTGCGCCGGGCTGCCCGTCTACCACCCGGCGCTCGAACAGAGCAACACCTCGGTGCTGTTCGGCGAGCGGCTGTTCCTGAAGGGCTACCGGCGCCTGCAGCGCGGCATCAACCCGGAAGTCGAGGTCGGCTGCTTTCTGACCGAGCGCTCGCCGTGCGCCAGCGTGGTGCCGGTGGCCGGCGTCATCGACTACCTGCCGGACGAAGGCGCGCCGATGACGCTCGCGCTGCTGCAGCCGTTCGTGGCCAACCAGGGCTCGGCCTGGCATTACCTGGTCGACTACCTCGAGCGCTTCCTGAGCGAGCCGCCACCGGCCGACGCCGTGCCGGACAACCCGCACGCACTGGTGCTGCAGCAACTGGCGCATCTGGGCCGGCGCACCGCCGAACTGCACCGCGCCTTCGCCCGTGTCACCGGTGACGCCGCCTTCGACCCCGAGCCGGTACAGCCCACCGACGTGGCCGGCTGGCTCGAGCGCATCCGCAACGAAGCGGCCACCACCCTGCAACGGCTCGAAGCCCACCTGCCCGGCCTGCCGGACGCCGTGCGCACGGCCTGCGAGACGCTGCTGGCCCGGCGCACGGCGCTGATGGCGGCGCTGCACCCGCCGCCGCTGGCCCTGGACGGGCTGCAGCGCTGCCGCTACCACGGCGACTACCACTTGGGTCAGGTGCTGCTGGTGCAGGACGACGTCGTCATCACCGACTTCGAGGGCGAGCCGGCGCGCCCGCTCACCGAGCGGCGCGCCAAGCACAGCCCGCTGCGCGACGTGGCGGGCCTGCTGCGCTCGCTGGCCTACGTGGCGGCGGTGGCGGTCAAACGCAGCGCCGCGGAACGGCCGACCGAACGAGCCAGCCTGACCGCGCAGGCCGCCGACTGGGAGCGGCAGGCGGCGCAGGCGTTCCTGGACGCCTACCGTGCGGCCATCGAGGGCTGCCCGACCTGGCCCGCCGATCCGGCCACCGCGCAGCGCCTGATCGGCTTGTTCCTGATCGAAAAGGCGCTGTACGAGACCCGCTACGAACTCGACAACCGCCCGGACTGGCTGGACGTGCCGGTCGGCGGCCTGCTGCGCCTGCTGGCGGCGCCCGAAAACTCGTGAAGTTTTCGAGTCCTCGGGCCGGCCTGGGCGTGACGCCGGGGGCGCGTCCGGGCGTGCCGGAAACCGGCGAGGCGGGACGGCTCCGGGACGGACATCCATTCACCAACTCTGGGCGGACTTTCACATGATCGAACGCATCACGGCCGTGTGGCCCGGCGCGCCCTACCCGCGCGGCGCCACCTGGGACGGCGAAGGCGTCAACTTCTCGCTGTTCTCCGAGCACGCCGACAAGGTCGAGCTGTGCCTGTTCGACCCCAGCGGCCGGCGCGAGCTGCAGCGCATTGCGTTGCCGGAGCGCACCGACCACGTCTGGCACGGCTACCTGCCCGAGGCGCGGCCGGGCATGTGCTACGGCTACCGCGTGCACGGCCCTTACGAGCCGGCCCGCGGCCACCGCTTCAATCCCAACAAGCTGCTGCTCGACCCCTACGCCAAGGACATCATCGGCACGCTGCGCTGGAGCGACGCGCATTTCGGCTATCGCCTGAACCACCGCCTGGCCGACCTGTCGTTCGACCGCCGCGACGATGCCGGTGGCATGCCCAAATGCCGCGTCATCGACCCGGCCTTCACCTGGGGCGACGACCGGCGCCCGCGCATCGACTGGCACCAGATGGTCATCTACGAGCTGCACGTGCGCGGCTTCACCATGCTGCATCCGGACGTGCCGGCGCCGCTGCGCGGCACCTACGCCGGCCTTGCCAGTGCGCCGGTGGTCGATTACCTGCAGCGCCTGGGCGTGACCACGGTGGAGCTGATGCCGGTGCACAGCTTCATCGACGACCGCCGGCTGGTGGAGAACGGCCTGCGCAACTACTGGGGCTACAACTCGATCGGCTTTTTCTCGCCCGATCACCGCTACAGCGCCGGCGGTGGCGTGACCGAGTTCAAGACCATGGTCAAGACCCTGCACTCGGCCGGCATCGAGGTGATCCTGGACGTGGTCTACAACCACACCGCCGAGGGCAACCAGCTTGGCCCGACGCTGTCGTTCCGCGGCATCGACAATGCCGCCTACTACCGCCTGATGCCGGACGATCCGCGCTACTACATGGACTTCACCGGCTGCGGCAACACCCTGAACATGCAGCACCCGCACGTGCTGCAGCTGATCATGGACTCGCTGCGCTACTGGGTCATCGAAATGCACGTCGACGGCTTCCGCTTCGACCTGGCCTCGGCGCTGGCCCGCGAGCTGTACGAGGTCGACCGCCTGGGGGCGTTCTTCGACGTGCTGCAGCAGGACCCGGTGCTGTCTCAGGTCAAGCTGATCGCCGAACCGTGGGACCTGGGCGAGGGCGGCTACCAGGTCGGCAACTTCCCGCCCGGCTGGGCCGAGTGGAACGACCGCTACCGCGACACCATGCGCGCCTACTGGAAGGGCGACGGCGGCCTGATCGGCGAGTTCGCGCAGCGCTTCACCGGCTCGAGCGACCTCTACCAACCCAGCGGTCGCACGCCCAACGCCAGCGTCAATTTCATCACCGCCCACGACGGCTTCACCCTGCACGACCTGGTCAGCTACAACGACAAGCACAACGAGGCCAACCTCGAGGACAACCGCGACGGCACCGACAACAACCGGTCCTGGAACTGCGGCGCCGAAGGACCGACCGACGACGAGGCCATCAACACCCTGCGCGCGCGCCAGAAGCGCAACCTGCTGGCGACGCTGCTGCTGTCGCAGGGCGTGCCGATGCTGCAAGCCGGCGACGAGCTGGGGCGCACCCAGGATGGCAACAACAACGCCTACTGCCAGGACAACCCCATCAGCTGGCTGCACTGGGAATCGATCGACGGCGAGCTGCTGGCGTTCGTGCAGCGCCTGATCGGCCTGCGCCGCGAGCACCCGGTGTTCCACCGCCGGCATTTCTTTCAGGGCCGCGCCATTCATGGCGCCGACCTGAAAGACATCCGCTGGCTGAAACCCGACGGCACCGACATGAGCGACCAGGAGTGGGGACAGGACTTCGCCCGCTGCCTTGGCGTGTACTTGTCCGGCGAGGCGCTGACCGAGCGCGACCGCCGCGGCCGGCCGCTGCGCGACGACGACTTCCTGGTGCTGTTCAACGCCCACCACGAGACGCTGGATTTCCGCCTGCCGGCGACGCGCTCGGGGGTCGGCTGGCAGGTGCTGCTGGATACCGCCCACGCGCAAGGGCTCGCCGTGGACGGCTGTTTTCCCGGGCAGGCCAGCTACCCGCTGCAGGGCCGCTCGCTGGCGCTGCTGATCGACCCCCGCCAATCATGAAACGCCGCCACCGCATGCCCTTCGGCGCCGAACTCGACGGTGACGGCACACGCTTTCGGCTGTGGGCGCCGGGCGCCCACCGGGTCGAACTGCTGCTCGATGACGGCAGCGGCGAGCGGGATTTGACGCTGGCGTCACACGCCGGCGGCTGGTATCAGGCCCAGGTAGCGGGCGTCGGCGCCGGCTGCCGCTATCGTTACCGCATCGACGGCACACTGCAGGTGCCGGACCCCGCCTCGCGCTGCAACCCGGATGACGTCCACGGCCCGAGCCTGGTGGTCGACCCTCTGGCCTTCGACTGGCAGGATGGCAGCTGGCGCGGGCGGCCGTGGCACGAGGCTGTCGTCTACGAGCTGCACGTCGGCGCCTTCAGCGCCAGCGGTGACTTCGACGGCGTGCGCCGCCGGCTCGACCATCTGGTCGAGCTTGGCGCCACGGCGGTGGAACTGATGCCGGTGGCGGATTTTCCCGGCCGCCGCGGCTGGGGCTACGACGGCGTGCTGCCGTTCGCTCCGGACCGCACCTACGGCTCGCCGGCGGCGCTCAAGACCCTGGTGCAGGAAGCGCACGCCCGCGGCCTGATGATGCTGCTGGACGTGGTCTACAACCACTTCGGACCGGACGGCAACTACCTGCACGCCTATGCGCCGGCCTTCTTCAACGCGGCGCACCACACGCCCTGGGGCGCGGCCATCAACTTCGATGCCCCAGGCTGCGAGGTGGTGCGCGATTTCTTCATCCACAACGCGCTCTACTGGCTGGAGGAGTTCCATTTCGACGGCCTGCGCCTGGACGCCGTGCACGCCATCTGCGACGACTCGCGCCCGGACATCGTCGAGGCGCTGTGCGCCGCCGTGCGCGCCGGCCCGGGCCGCGAGCGCGAGGTGCACATCATCCTCGAGAACGACCACAACCGCGCCTGCTACCTGCGGCGCGACACCGACGGCCGGCCGCCATGCGCCACCGCGCAGTGGAACGACGATTTCCACCATGCCGCGCACGTGCTGGTGACCGGCGAGACCGACGGCTATTACCGCGACTTCGCCGACCGCCCGGCGGCCCGGCTCGGCCGATGCCTGGCCGAGGGCTTCGCCTTCCAGGGCGAGCCGTCGCCGTTTCGCGGCGGCTCGCCGCGCGGCGAGCCGAGCGCCCACCTGCCGCCGACGGCCTTCGTCGATGCGCTGCAGAACCACGACCAGATCGGCAACCGCGCCTTCGGCGAGCGCCTGCACCAGCTCGCTGCCGCGCCGGGGCTCGAGGCGCTCACCGCCATCCTGCTGCTGGCGCCGCAGGTGCCGCTGCTGTTCATGGGCGAGGAATTCGCCACCGACCAGCCATTCCTTTTCTTCTGCGACTTCGGCCCCGAGCTGGCGCAGGCGGTCACCGCCGGGCGGCGGCGCGAATTCGCCCGCTTCGCGCGCTTCGCCGACCCGGCCAGCCGCGCACGCATCCCGGACCCGAACGCCGAGTCCAGCTTCGCCGCCAGCGTACTCGACTGGTCGGTGACCGAGCGGCCGCCGCACGCCGCGCGCCTGGCGCTGTACCGGCGCCTGCTGGCGCTGCGCCAGGCCGAGATCGTGCCGCGCCTGGCCGGCATGGCGGGCGGGCAGGCCGGCTACGCGCCCCACGGTGAGCGCGCGCTGGCCGTGCACTGGCGCCTGGGTGACGGCAGCTGTCTTGCGCTCGCCGCCAACCTCGGCGACGCCGCGGTGCGGCTGGCGCCGCAACCCGGACGGGTGCTGTACCTGAGCGACACCCTGCAGGCGGCGCAGCACGCCGCCGGCCGCCTGCCGCCCTGGTCGGTGGCCTGGACGCTGGTCGAGGCGGCGCCGTGAACGGCGACGCGGCTGTGGGCCGGCTGGCCGAGTGCTGCGGCATCGCGCCCGGCTACCGGGACGTCTGGGGTCGCTGGCACAGCACCGGCGTGGCCACCAGCCAGGCGCTGCTGGCAGCCATGGGCCTGGACCCGCGTGCCGACCCGGCCCGACTCGCCGCAGCGCTCGAAGATGCCGACTGGCACCGGCCGCTGGCACCGGTGCTGGTTCATGCGCTCGGCGCGGCGCTCGACGTGCCGCTGACCCTACCGGCCGGGGCACCGGCGCAGCGCTGGCGGCTAACGCTGGAGGACGGCAGCGGCCAGGCGGGCGCGTTCGATCCGGCCGGCGCAACGGTGTTCGGCGAACGTCGCTGCGACGGCATCCTGTACCGGCGCTACGTGCTCGAGCTGCCACCGCCCGAGGTCACCGGCTACCACCAGCTCGAGCTCGAATCGGCCGGCGCCGATGACCGCCCGCCGGCGCGCCTGACCCTCATCGTGGTGCCGGTCACCTGCTTTCAGCCGCCGGCGATTGGCGACCAGCGACGCCTGTGGGGGCCGACGGTACAGCTGTACGGCCTGCGCTCGGCGCGCAACTGGGGTATCGGCGACTTCACCGACTTGGCCACGTTGATCTCGCTCACCGCCGAAGTCGGCGGCGGCCTGGTGGGCATCAACCCGCTGCACGCGCTGTTTCCCGACCAGCCCGAGCGCTGCAGCCCGTACAGCCCGTCCAGCCGGCGGTTCCTGAACGCGCTGTACGTGGACGTGGATGCCGTGATCGCCGCCAACGACGCGGCATGCACCCGTCAATACGTGGCCGAGCCGCGCTTTCAGGCACGCCTGCAGGAACTGCGCGACGCCGAGCTGGTCGACTACGCCGCCGTGGCGGCGCTCAAGCTGGAGGTGCTGCAGCAGACCTGGCGGGCGTTCGTCGACCAGCACCTGGGCAGCGACAGCCCGCGGGCAGCCGCCTTCGAGCGGTTTCGCGCCGCCGGCGGCGAGGCGCTGCAGCGGCACGCGCTGTTCGAGGCGCTGCAGGCGCACTTGCACGGCGCCGACCCCGCCGTATGGGGCTGGCCGGCCTGGCCGGCCGAATACCACGACCCGAACGGTGCGGCGGTGCGCCGCTTCGCCGCCGAGCAGGCCGACACGGTGGCGTTTTACGCCTACCTGCAGTGGCTGGCCGACGAACAGCTGACCGCGGCCGGCGCGCACTCGGCGCAGCGGGGCCTTGGCGTCGGCCTATACCAGGACCTCGCGGTCGGCGTGAACCCCGGTGGCGCCGACACCTGGGGCCGGGCCGCGCTGTACGCGGCCGGCGCCCATATCGGTGCGCCGCCGGACACCTTCAACCTCCGCGGCCAGGACTGGGGGCTGGCGCCGCCACTGCCGTCCGCGCTGCGCGAGCAGGCCTACGCGCCGTTCATCGCCGCCCTGCGCGCGGTCATGCGTCCCTGCGGGGTGCTGCGCATCGATCACGTGATGGGTCTGATGCGCCTGTGGTGGGTACCGGCCGGCATGGACCCCGCCGACGGCGCTTACGTCGCCTACCCGTTTCGCGACCTGCTCGGCATCCTGGCGCTGGAAAGCCAGCGCAACCAGTGCCTGGTGGTCGGCGAGGACCTGGGCACGGTGCCGGATGCGCTGCGCGCGGCGCTGGCCGCCGCCGGCGTGCTCGGCTGCCGGCTGCTGCTGTTCGAGCACGACGCCGACGGGCGCTTCAAGCCGCCGGCCGACTACCCGGCCCAGGCGCTGGTGGCGGTCGGCACCCACGACTTGCCGACCCTGCGCGGCTACTGGCTGGGCCGCGACCTGCGCCTGCGCGAGGAACTCGGCCTGTTCCCATCGCCGACGGCGCGTGAACAGGCGGTGGCCGAACGCGCCCGCCAGCGCGCCTGGCTGCTCGCGGCGCTGGAACGCGAGCGGTTGTTGCCGGACGGCACCGGCATCGACCCGCAGGGCGTCCCGGACGTGGGGCCGGAACTGGGCCTGGCCGTGCACCGCTTTCTGGCCCGCACGCCGTGCCGACTGCTGGCGATGCAGGCACGCGACCTGTTCGGCCTGCCCGAGCAGGACAACCTGCCCGGCAGCAGCGACGGGCATCCCAATTGGCGGCGCAAGCTGCCGCCGCTCGAACGCTGGGCCGAAGAGCCGCGCTGGCAGGCGCTCACCGCGGCGCTGCGCGCCGAGCGCGGCAGTGGCCTGTGGCCGCGCCAGCCGGTGCCGGCTGCGCCGGCGAGCGCGATCATCCCGCGCGCCACCTATCGTCTGCAGTTCAACCGCGACTTTACCTTCGCGCAGGCCACCGAGCTGGTGCCGTACCTGGCCGAGCTCGGCATCAGCCACGTGTACGCCTCGCCCTATCTGCGCGCCCGGCCCGGCAGCGGCCACGGCTACGACATCGTCGACCACAACGCGCTGAATCCGGAAATCGGCAGCCGCGAGGACTTCGAGCGCTTGGTCGGCGCCCTGGCCGCCCACGGCATGGGCCACATCCTGGACATGGTGCCCAACCACATGGGCGTGATGGGCGCCGACAACCGGTGGTGGCTGGACGTGCTGGAAAACGGCCCGGCGTCGGTATACGCGGAGTATTTCGACATCGACTGGCAGCCGCTGAACCCCCGCCTGCACGGCAAGGTACTGCTGCCGATCCTGGGCGACCAGTACGGCGTGGTGCTGGCGCGCGGCGAGCTGGCGCTGACGTTCGACGCCGCCTGTGGCGAATTCAGCGTGTTTTACCACCAGCACCGCCTGCCGATCGACCCGGCCGAGTATCCGCGCATCGCCGGCCGACATCTGGACCAGCTCTCGGTGGCCCTGGGCGCCGGGCACGAGCACCTGACCGAGCTGCAGAGCCTGCTGACCGGCTTCGGCCACCTGCCGCCGCGCCACGCCACCGAGCCGCGCCTGGTCACCGAGCGCCAGCGCGACAAGGAGGTGCACAAGCGCCGCCTGGCGGCACTGTGCGAGGCGCAGCCGGCGATCCGCCAGCACCTCGAGCGCAACGTGGCGGAGTTCAACGGCCGTGCCGGTGATGCCGCCAGTTTCGACCTGTTGCACGAGCTGATCCACGCCCAGGCCTGGCGTCCGGCCTACTGGCGCGTAGCCCTGGACGACATCAACTACCGGCGCTTTTTCGACATCAACGACCTGGCCGCGCTACGCATGGAAAGCCCGGCGGTATTCGACGACACCCACCGCCTGGTGCTGGAGCTGATCGGCCAGCGCAAACTCGACGGCCTGCGTATCGACCACCCGGATGGCCTGAACGACCCGCGCGGCTATTTCGAGCGCCTGCAGGCGGCGGTGCGCCAACAGGCCGGCGGCGCCGACGACCCGCGACCGCTGTACCTGGTGGTGGAGAAGATCCTGGCCGAGCACGAACGCCTGCCCACCGACTGGCCGGTGCACGGCACCACCGGCTACCGGTTTGCCAACCTGGTGGGCGGCCTGTTCGTCGATCCGGCTGCCGAGCGGCGCATGGCGCGCATCCATGCCGACTTCACCCACACCGACGACGATTTCGACGAGCTGGTGTACGCCTGCAAGAAGCTGATCCTGCGCACCGCCCTGACCAGCGAGCTGAACGTGCTGGCCAACCAGCTGGCGCACATCGCCGCCGCCAGCCGCGACACCTGCGACTACACCGTCAACGGCCTGCGCGGCGCCCTGGCCGAGGTCATCGCCTGCTTTCCGGTGTACCGCACCTACATCACCGACGCGCCGATCGCCGCCGACGACCGCCGTCACATCGACTGGGCGGTGGCGGTGGCGCGCCGGCGCAGCCGCGCCGCCGAAGTCGGCATCTTCGAGTTCCTGCGTGGGGTATTGACGCTGGACATCGCCAGCGGCCGCGGGCCGTCCTACCGCGACCGGGTGCGCGCCCTGGCAAGGCGCTTTCAGCAGCTCAGCGCCCCGGTGATGGCCAAGGGCCTGGAGGACACCGCGTTCTACCGCCACCACCGGCTGGTGGCGCTGAACGAGGTCGGCAGCGACGGGCGCCGCTTCGGCATATCGGTGGCAGCCTTCCACAGCGCCTGCCGGGCCCAGCAGCGCGACTGGCCGCACGGCCTGCTGGCCACCTCGACCCACGACAGCAAGCGCAGCGAGGACGTGCGCGCACGCATCGCCGTGCTGTCCGAGCTGCCGGCGGCCTGGAAACTGACGGCGCAGCGCTGGCGGCGGCTGAACCGCCGTCACCTGCGCGAGGTGGGCGGCCGGCCGGCCCCCAGCGCCGCCGACGAATACCTCCTGTACCAGACCCTGATCGGCAGCTTTCCGCTCGGCCCGCCAGACGCGGCCGCCCTGGCCGACTACCGTGCCCGCATCGACGCCTACCTGCAAAAGGCGGCACGCGAGGCCAAGGTCGACACCAGCTGGATCAACGTCGACACCGACTACGAGGCGGCGCTATCCGGTTTCGTGCAGGCGCTGCTGACGCCCGGCGACGGCAATCCCTTCCTGGCCGAACTGGTCGCCGCGGTGCAGCGCCTGGCCGGCCACGGCCTGCGCAACGCCCTGGCGCAAACGCTGCTCAAGCTCACCGCGCCGGGCGTGCCGGACATCTACCAGGGCAGCGAGCTGTGGCAATTCCAGCTGGTCGACCCGGACAACCGCCGACCGGTCGACTACGCCCTGCGTCAGCGCCTACTGGCCGAGATCAAGGGCCTGCTGGATGGCCCGCCCGACGCCTGGCCGACGCGCCTGGCGCCACTCATGACCGAACCCGACGACGGGCGCATCAAGCTGTACATTACCTGGCGTGCACTGCAGCTGCGCGCCCGCCGCCCGGAGCTGTTTCGCGACGGTGACTACCGGCCATTGCCCGCCGCCGGCGCCGGTGCCGAGCACCTGTGCGCGTTTGCCCGCACCCTGAACGGGCAGGCGGCCGTCACCGTGGTGCCGCGCCTGCTGGCGCGGTTCCAGGGTGAGCGTGAGGGCGCCGTCGACTGGGCCGACACCCGCCTGGAGCTGCCCACCGGCGACTGGTACGACCTGCTCGGCGGTCGCCAACACACCGTCGGCGCTGCAGGCATGCGGGTGCAAGACCTGCTCACGCCACTGCCGCTGGCGCTGCTGGTCGACGACGCCGACCTGCTGACGCCTTCTTAGCAGGCCGCTGAAAAAAGGCTTCCTGCCCGTTTTCGCGGCCTAGTCAAAGAAACCGCGCGGGCGCTGGCGCACGGAAAACAGGTTCGCGCCCGATTCGGTGCCGATGTGGACAATTCGTGGCCGATGGCCAAGAATCCGCGCTGTTTTCACCCAGTCCAAGCCCCGCATGGCCAAGATCCTGTTGTTGCACGGCCCGAACCTGAACCTGCTGGGGCGCCGCGAGCCGTCCATCTATGGCCACGACA
>NZ_JAQVGQ010000268.1 GCF_028696615.1 Immundisolibacter sp.
GTCTACCACCAATGCCTCGCGGATCGGCGGGTTACGGCTACGCCTAACCCGCTCTACCACCCCGCGGCGAAAGGAGCCCGCGGCAGGATGCGGTGCGGCACGAACCGCATTGATCGAGATTCACGGCGACATAGGCCGTGGGAGCGGCGCCCTCGCCGCGAATGACGGGTGCCGGGATGCGGCCCGAGGGCGGGCCTCCTACAGAAGAAGGCGTTAACTAAAATCCGGCTCTCAGACACCGCCGTTCAAAAAATCCAACGCCAGCCGATTGAACAGGTCGGGACTCTCTACTGACGGCCCATGCCCAAGAGTGGGTAGCAGTTCAAGCCGCGCATCGGGCGCCTGCCCAGCCAGCGCCTCGCCCATGTGGACGAAGTCCGGCAGGTCGCGGGCGCCGACCAGCACCAGGGTAGGTGCGAGCAGCTCGGGTAGGCGCTCGGCGAGCGGGGGCTCCACGCCGGTTTCCGGGTCGCGGTGTTGCCAGTGCCAGCCGCTGTAGTCGGCCAGGATGGCGGTCAGCAGGGCGCGGCCGGTCGGCGTGTCGAGCGCGGGTGCGAACAGGTCGCTGTGCAACCACGCGGTCCGCGCGGCGTCCACGCCGTCGCGGGCGGCGATCTGCCACACACGTTTCAGAAGCGTCAGCAGTGCGCTGAGCGCGTGGCCGCGCAGCAGCGGCGCGGACAGCACCAGCCGACCGGCGCGCTGCGGGTAGGCGACGGCGAAGCTCGCTGCGATGCCGCCGCCGAGCGAGTGGCCCATCAGGTGCGCGCGCTCGACGCCGAGCGCGTCCAGCAGTGCGCGCAGGTCCGCATGGTGCGCATACGGCGCCGCGCCGGGCAGACTGGAGCGGCCGAAGCCCCGCAAGTCCACGCTGATGACGTCGAAGTCCGCCGCGAGCGCCGGCCACTGCAGCGCCCACACCCGGTGGTCGAGCGCAAAGCCGTGCACCAGCAGCAGCGGCTGGCCGCGTCCTTGGCGGCGGTAGAACAGCCGGCCGCCGTCGATCTCGGCGTAAGCTTCAACCGGCGCAGTGCTCATGAATCCAGGTCTCGATGGCGGGGCGGCAACAAGTCAGGATTTCCCGCAACCACGGGGTGAAGCTGTCCGGTGCGGCGGCGATTGTCGCCAGCAGCTCGGGCCAGGCGACGCGCCGCCAGGCGCTCACTTCTTGTGGGTCGGGCTGAGGGTCGATCTCGCACTGGCCGCACAGCAGGTGATCGAACTCGTGCTCGGTCAGATCACCGATCACCGGCAGGCGGTAGAGCAGGCTGCCGACGGGTTCGAGCGAGCAGTCGAAGCCCATTTCCTCGCGCAGGCGGCGCTGGGCCGCGTCGATCAGACCTTCGCCAGGCCGTGGGTGACCACAGGCGGTGTTGGTCCAAAGCCCTGCTGAGTGGTACTTACCATCTGCCCGGCGCTGCAGCAGCAGGCGCCCGGTTCGATCGAACACGAACACGGAAAACGCCCGGTGTAGCAGGGCGCGGCGGTGGGCGTCGAGCTTTTCGGCGCGGCCGGTGGGACGGTCCAGCGTGTCGACCAGCTGCACCCATTCGGTGACGGGGGAGGAGGTGTTCATCGCGGCAGGATGCCAGAGCCGCCATGGCTGGCCAAGAGGCCGCTAAGATCTCGTCCATGAACCTCACGCTTTACGTGACGCGCGGCTGCCATTTGTGCGAGGACGCGCTTGCGGTGCTCGCCGACGCCGGCCTTGGCGATGTGGTGCAGACGGTCGAGATCGGTTACGACGAGGCGCTCGCCCTGCGTTATGGCGCGCGCATCCCGGTGCTGCACGTGTCGGCCAGCGGACGCGAGCTCGACTGGCCGTTCACCGCGGCCGAGGTGCGAGCGTGGGTGGCGGGCTCGGCGCTGTTGCGCGATGGAATTTTCTAGGCGCCGGTCGAGCGGAACATATTGACGCTGGCCGGGTCCAGCAGGCCGCGTGGCTGCTCGCCGCGCAAGAAGCGGGCGATGTTGTCGCAGGCACGCGCTGCCGAAATCTGCGCACCGCCTGGCACGCGCGGCGAGTTGTGTGGCGAGCCGAGCACGTTCGGCAGGTCGAGGAACGGATAGTCCATCCGGAACTCGCCGTGCCGAAACGGCTCCACCCACCAGGCATCGATGCCGGCGCTGGCCTCTGGATTGGCGACCAGCCAGTCGTACAGCGCCTTCTGGTCGATGATCTCGCCGCGGGCGACGTTGATGAGCGTCGCGTTCGGCTTCAGCCAACCCAGCTCGCGGGCGCCGATCAGACCTTCGGTCTGCGGCGTGAGCGGCAGGCACACCACCAGCACGTCGGCGGCGCGCATCAGGCGCTCGAGATCGGCCAGCGTGCCGAGGAAATCGGCCGGATGCGCGCTGCGCCCGCTGCGGTTGATGGCCTCGATGCGCATGTCAAAGTGACGGAACAAATCGGCCGTGGCCTGACCGATGCCGCCAAAGCCCAGGATGCCAGCGGTCTTGCCGCGCAGCGTGCCGGTGTCGCTGAGCTGGTCGAACACGCCCTGCTGCATGCGCCGGTGGTTGTAGAGCAGCTTTTTGGTCAGCGCCAGCGCCATCGCCAGGATGTGTTCGGCCATCGCTTCGGAAAAGCCACCGGCGTTGCAGGCAAGCTGAGCCGTCTTTGGAAATTTCGTCAAATCAATATGATCGACGCCGGCGCTCATAAACTGCACGAAGCGCCAGGCCGGCTGCGCCGGCCAGTCGGCGCCGATTTCCAGCTGCGGGCGCAAGCACAGCAGCACGTCGGCCGCCGCCAGCGCCGCCGGCCGCTCGGTGGCGTCGACATCGGCCAGAAAGCGCACCTTGGCCAGGCCGGCGAGCTTGGTCTCGAGCAGTGGGCGCAGTTCTGGTCCCAAAGTGCACAGCACGACGGGTAGGGCAGCGTTCATGTCGTGATCTCCTCGATGGCCGGCGCATTTTCCGTGAGTGTAGTGACCGCCTCGTGCGTGCTCAAAAATACCTGGCCGGACGCCAACAACTCCCGCAGCCCGCAGCGCTGCAGGCGATCGAGCACCGGGCCCTTGAACTCGGCCAGGTGCGTGCGCACGCCGGCTTCGCGCAGCGCCGGCAGCAGCGTCTGCAGCATGCTCAGGCCGGTGCTGTCGATGTGGTTGATGCCGCTGCCGACCAGCACCAAGTCGGTGACCTGCGGGCGCGATGCCAGGGCATCTACA
>NZ_JAQVGQ010000051.1 GCF_028696615.1 Immundisolibacter sp.
TTGGCGAAGTCGGGCGCCAGATGCAGCGCGCCGATCTGCGGGCGCAGTTTTTCGAGCCGTGCCGCGATGGCCTTGGCGAGCCCCGGCCAGTCCTCGCCCTGCATCACATGGACGGGCAGCGGCGCACCCGGCTTTTGTACGCCCATCACGCCGCCGCGGTGCTGCACGGTGCGGCTGTCCCAGATCATCAGCGTGACGCGCTGCGGGTAGTCGCCGCTGACCGGATCCCACACGAAATGCGCGCGCGGCCGGCTGCCGGGGTGGTTTTTCTCGTTCACGTAGCGCTCGCCGGCGAGATTGACGGCCAGACTGCTGTCGCCGGGGATGATCCACACGCCGGTCGGCGCGTCCGAGCTCGCCAGCGCCTCCTCGAGCAGCAGTTCCATCCACCAGCCGTGCTGCAGGTTGCCGAGCGCCGCCCCGGCGCCGGCCGCCAGGCGCAGAAAATCGCCCCGGTTGGTCGGCGCGCCGCAGCCACCGTACACCGGCCCCAGCAGGTGCCGGGCGCGCAAGTCGGCATCGTGGATGTAGCCGCCGCTGGCGAACACCACGCCGCGCCGCGCGCCGATGCGAAGCCGCTGCCCGCGATGTTCACAGACCACGCCCAGCGCCTCGCCCGCCGCGTCGCGCACCAGCTCGACCACCGCATGGCGTGTCAGGATGGCGATGTCACGCGCCTGCGCGGCCGTCTGCAGCAGCTCGACGAGATCCACGCCGACGCCGCCGCCGTTTCGGTAATAAAACCGCCCCTGCCGGTGCGCTTTTGGCTTGCAGACCATGCCGCGGCCACGCGGGGCGCGGTTTTCGGGCAGCTCGGCGTAGTTGTCAGGAAACGGGCGATCGTCGTAGTCGATGAACGGCAGGTAGTCGACGATGCCAAGCTCGGTCAGGCGATCCACGGTCGGCGCCGCTTGGTCGTAGAACGCCTCGAGCAGCGCATACTCGGCCGCTGCGGCCCCGTAACGCGCGGCCTGCGGCCGGTAGCGATCCGGGTAGCTCATGCGCACCGCCAGTCGCAGGAAATCCTCGCGCGGATCGGCGAGGCCGGCGGCGCGCAAAAAACGGTTGTTCGGAACGTAGTGCACGCCGCCCGAGCGCAACGTGGTGCCGCCCGGCACCGGACCTTTCTCGAGCATCAGCACCTGCGCCCCGGCCTCACGGGCAAACAGGGCGGCACTGAAACCGGCCGCGCCTGAGCCGACCACCAGCACCTCGGTCACGCGGTCCCAGTCGCCGCCCGCAGACGGCGCACTGGCAGACAACACGTCGGTCGCACCGGCGGCCAGCAGGCCGCTGCCGGCGCCCAGAATGAAGCCGCGGCGGCCCGCATCGACCGCAGGCCCCTGGTCGTTCGGCATGTATCCTCCTCAGTACCGATCCGGCTGCGCCCTGGCGGGCACAGGGTGAAAATTCCGTGCGTGGATTTTTCAGCCCGCAGCGACGCGGCTCACGGCCACGGTCTGTCTCATTCGGCTTTAACCACCTCGACGCGCAGCGTGTCGCCCACGGCCTCGACCGACAGCACACGGTGGCCGTCCGCCGCCAGGCCGTCGCGCACCTGCTCGGCCGACTCACCGGCGGCGAACAGGAATACCACCCGCTCACCGGCCGCCATGCGGCTGAGCGCCTGACGGGCCTTCACGTAATGCAACGGGCAGCCGTAGGTGGACAGGTCGACCTGCGGCACGGCGGTGTCGGCGGCGGCGCCCATGGCCGTCTCAGATCGAATCGAACAGGTCGAAACGCTTGCCTGCGGTCATGCCGCCGTCCACCACCAGCGCGGCGCCGGTGATGAAGGATGCGTCGTCCGAGGCCAGGAACACGGCCGGCTTGGCGATTTCGTGCGGCTCGGCCATGCGCTGCATGGCGCACACCTCGGTCATCATCTTCTCGTGCTCGGGAAAGCGCGCCATGTAGCCGCGGATGCGCGGCGTCCAGGTGCCACCGGGGCACAGCGCATTGACGCGGATGTTGTAGCGCGCGAAGTCCATGGCCATGTTCTTGGACAGGTTGATCACCGCCGCCTTGGCCGCGGAATACGCCGCGCAGCGGTTCTCGGCGAGGATGCCGGCGGTGGAAGCGATGTTGACGATCACGCCGCCGCCGCGCTTTTTGATTTCCGGAATCGCCACGTGCGAGCAGCGGTACACGGAGGTGAGGTTGGTGTCGATGATGAAGCGCCATTCTTCGTCGTTGGCTTCCTCGACGTTTTTCATCATGTTGTTGCCGGCGACGTTGAACAGCGCGTCCAGCCCACCGAAGCGTTCGAGCGTGGCCGGCACCATGCCGGCGATGGTGTCCAGGTCGGTCACGTCGACCCGCAGCGCCAGCGCCTGACCGCCGGCCGCCGCCACCTCGGCCGCCGCCTTCTCGGCGGCGTGCAGGTCCAAGTCGCAGATGACGGCGCAGCCGCCGTCGCGCGTCCATTCTTCGACGATGGCGCGGCCGATGCCCGCGCCGCCGCCGGTGATGATGGCAACCTTGCCGGCGAAACGTTGGCTCATGCTCTCAGCTCCTCGTGTGTATGTTTTTTGGAACGATTGCCGCCCCGACGGGCGCCGGTCCTTTCGGGGCCGGCTCATGCCGCGCGGCAGCGGGCCGAAAAACCACGACCGGTTTTTCAGCCCTGCCGGTTCAGCCCTGTTGGGCGGCGCGCTCCTCGAGCACCGCCACCGCCGGCAGCTTCTTGCCCTCCAGCACTTCGAGGAAGGCACCGCCGCCGGTCGAAATGTACGACACCCGGTCGGTGATGCCGAACTTGGCGATCGCCGCCAGCGTCTCGCCACCACCGCAGATGGAAAACGCCGGCGACTCGGCCACCGCCTGGGCGAGGATGCGCGTGCCCTCGGCAAACGCCGGGTACTCGAACACGCCGAGCGGGCCATTCCACACCACCGTGCCGGCGTTTTTGATGATGTCGCCCAGCTCGCGGGCGAAGCCCGCGTCCACGTCCAGGATCATCTCGTCGGCGTCCACCGCGCTCACGTCCTTGACCGTCGCCGGCACGGTCTCGCCGATTTCGGGCGCCACCACCACGCGCGTGGGTAACGGGATGGGCCGGCCCAGCTTTTGCGCCTGCTCGAGCAGACCGCGCGCGGTGTCCACCAGCTCCGGCTCGTACAGCGAGCGGCCGACCGAGTGCCCCGCCGCCGCCAGGAAGGTGTTGGCGATTCCACCGCCCACGATCAGCCGGTCCACCCGCGGCAGCAGGTTGGTCAACACGCCGAGCTTGCTCGACACCTTGGCGCCACCGACGATGGCCACCAGCGGCCGCTTGGGATTGGCCAGCGCCTTGTCAAGCGCCTCGAGCTCGGCCACCAGCAGCGGTCCTGCGCAGGCCACCGGCGCGTACTTGGCCACGCCGTGCGTGGACGCCTCGGCGCGATGCGCGGTGCCGAAGGCGTCCATCACGAACACGTCACACAGCGCCGCCATGCGTTTGGCCAGCGCGTCGTCGTTCTTTTTTTCGCCGACGTTGAAGCGCACGTTCTCGCCGAGCGCAATCTGCCCGGGCGCGATGTCGACGCCGTCCAGCCAGTCGCGCAGGCACGGCACCGGGCGCCCCAGCAGTTCGCCCAACCGCACCGCCACCGGTGCCAGGCTGGCCTCGGCGTCGAACGCCCCTTCCTTGGGCCGGCCGAGGTGCGACAGCACCAGCACCGCCGCACCGGCGTCTAGCGCCTGGCGCGCGGTGGGCAGGAAGGCGCGGATGCGCGTGTCGTCCAAGATCACCCCATCGCGGATGGGCACGTTCAGGTCGGCGCGGATCATCACCCGCTTGCCGGCCAGCGGCAGGTCGGTCATGCGCAACAGCTTGGCCATGAGCGCGCCCTCAGCCGACCTTGGCCAGCACGAGCGCCGTGTCGAGCATGCGGTTCGAGAAACCCCACTCGTTGTCGTACCAGGAGCAGACCTTCACCAGCGTGCCGTCGATGACCTTGGTCAGCGTGGCGTCGAAGATGGACGAGGCCGGGTTGTGGTTGAAATCGACCGACACCAGCGGCTCGTCGTTGTAAGCCAGGATGCCCTTGAGCGCGCCGCTCGCCGCCTCGCGCACGGCGGCGTTGACCTCGTCCACCGTCACCGCGCGACCGGCGGTGAAGGTGAGGTCCACGATCGACACATTGATGGTCGGCACGCGGATGGCGAAGCCGTCGAGCTTGCCCTTGAGCTCGGGCAGTACCAGGCCGACCGCGGCGGCGGCGCCGGTCTTGGTCGGGATCATGGACTGCGTGGCCGAGCGGGCGCGGCGCACGTCCTCGTGGTAGACGTCGGTCAGCACCTGGTCGTTGGTGTAGGCGTGCACGGTGGTCATCAGGCCCTGCTGGATGCCGAATTTCTGGTGCAGCACCTGCGCCAGCGGCGCCAGACAATTGGTCGTGCAGGACGCGTTCGAGACCACCGTGTCGCCGGCCTTGAGCACGCCGTGGTTCACGCCGTACACCACGGTGGCGTCGACGCCCGTGCCGGGCGCCGAGATCAGCACCTTGCGCGCGCCGGCGGTCAGATGCGCCGCGGCTTTTTCTTTCTTGGTGAACAGACCCGTGCACTCCAGCACCACGTCCACACCCAGCTCGCCCCACGGCAGCTTGGAGGGATCGCGCTCGCTGGTCACGCGGATGCGGTCGCCGTTGACGATGATGGCACCGTCGGTCACTTCCACCGTGCCGGGGAACTTGCCGTGCACGGTGTCGTAGCGCGTCAGGTGGCCGAGAATCTTGGCGTCGCCCAGATCGTTGATCGCCACCACCTGCAATTCGTTGCTGCGGCCGCTTTCGTACAGGGCACGCAGCACGTTACGCCCGATGCGGCCGTAGCCGTTGATCGCCACCTTGATCGCCATCTGCCGTTCTCCTGAAAAATCAACCCGAGTCAAAGAACCACGAAAGCCGTCGTCAACGTGCGTCGGCCAACGCAGCGAGGGCCGCGTCGACTACCGCCTGCGCGGTGAAGCCAAAGTACTCGAACAGCTCACCCGCCGGTGCCGACTCGCCGAAGCGCTCCATGCCGATCACCCGCCCGCCGCTGCCGACGTAACGCCACCAACCCTGCGGCACGCCGGCCTCGACCGCCACCCGCGCCGTCACCGCCGGTGGCAACACGCTGTCGCGATAGCCTGCGTCTTGGGCCGCGAAGCGCTCCACGCACGGCATGGACACCACGCGCGCGGCGATGCCCTGCGCGGCGAGCCGCTCGCGCGCCGCCTGCACCAGCGCCACCTCCGAGCCGGAGGCGATCAGGATCACCTGCGGTGCGCCGTCGCCGTCGGCCAGCACGTAGCCGCCGCGCGCCGCCGCCGCCAGCTGCGCGGCATCGCGCGCCTGATGCGGCAACTTCTGGCGCGACAGCGCCAATGCCGTCGGTCCCGCACCCTGCAGCGCCTGCGCCCAGGCCACCGCCGTCTCGGCCGCATCGCACGGCCGCCACACCTCGAGGCCCGGGATCAGCCGCAGACTCGCCAGCTGTTCCACCGGCTGGTGCGTGGGACCGTCCTCGCCCAGGCCGATCGAGTCGTGCGTGAGCACGTACACCACCCGCTGGCGCATCAACGCCGCCATGCGCAGCGCGTTTCGCGCGTAGTCCGAGAACACCAGAAACGTGCCGCCGTACGGCAGCAGGCCGCCGTGCAAGGCGAGGCCGTTCATGACCGCGCTCATGCCGAACTCGCGCACGCCGTAGTGCAGGTAACGACCCGCCGGCTGGCCGGCGTCGAGCACCGGTGCGCCGCTCCACTGCGTGAGGTTCGACTCGGTGAGATCCGCCGAGCCGCCCAGCAGCTCCGGCAACAGCGGGCCGAAGGCGTCGAGCGCCAGCTGCGAGGCCTGACGGCTGGCCACATCCTTGGCCTCGGCCTGAAAACGTTCGACGATGGCCTTTGCCTGGTTGGCAAAATCGGCCGGCAGCTCGCCGGCCATACGGCGCCTGAACTCGGCCGCCAGCTGCGGATGCTCGGCCGCGTAACGATCGAAACGCGCCTGCCAGTCGGCCTGCAGCGCCGCGCCGCGCGCCCGCGCATCCCAGGCCTCGTAAATCTCGGCCGGAATCTCGAACGGCCCATACGGCCAGCCGAGCGCCGCACGAGCCTCGGCGATCTCCTGCGCACCCAGAGGCGAGCCATGGCAAGCCGCCGTGCCGGCCTTGTGCGGCGCGCCGAAGCCGATCACCGTGCGGCAGCAGATGAGGCTTGGCCGGCCGGTTTCCGCGCGCGCCTGGGCAATGGCCGCGCGCACCGCGTCTGCATCGTGGCCATCGACGCCGCGGATCACCTGCCAGCCGTAGGCCTCGAAGCGCGCCGGCGTGTCGTCGGCGAACCAGCCACGCACCTGCCCGTCGATGGAAATACCGTTGTCGTCGTACAGCGCGATCAGCTTGCCCAGGCCCTGCGTGCCGGCCAGCGAGCAGGCCTCGTGCGAGACGCCTTCCATGAGGCAGCCGTCGCCCACGAACACGTAGGTGTGGTGATCGACGATGTCGTGACCCGGGCGGTTGAACTCGGCCGCCAGGCGCCGCTCGGCCAGCGCCATGCCGACCGCATTGGCCAGACCCTGGCCCAGCGGCCCGGTGGTGGTCTCGACACCCGGCGTGAGGCCGTGCTCCGGATGGCCCGGCGTCTTGGAGTGCAGCTGACGAAAGCGCTTTATCTCGTCCAGCGGCAGGTCGTAGCCGGACAGGTGCAGCAGCGCGTACAGCAGCATCGAGCCGTGGCCGTTCGAGACCACGAAGCGGTCGCGGTCGGGCCAGGACGGATCGGCCGGGTTGTGGCGCAGGGTGTCGTTCCACAGCGCCTCGGCGATGTCGGCCATGCCCATCGGCATGCCGGGGTGGCCGGATTTGGCGGCCTCCACCGCGTCCATGGCCAGCGCCCGGATGGCGTTGGCGAGTTGCCGGCGCGGCAGGGACATGCGCATCTCCATGGGATCGGACGTTCGGACGCGGCAGGCACGCAGCCGTAGCGGGCCGCCGGCCGCAGGGGGCGGCAAGGATAGCATGCGGCCTGCCACTGGCCGCGACCGCGCCCACCGCCCCGTCGCACTCGGGAATGCTCAAAAAGTTTGGCCGCGAAACGTTTCAGCTCGTCGCAGCACGGCTCACGCCCACGCTGCTTCGCATGCATCCAAGCCTGACGTCGGCCGGTCGGACCGGCGCATCGTGCCCCGGGCGGGCGGACTGAAAGTCGATGTTTCGTGGCCGATCAGGGCAGTGCCTTCACCAGCGCCGGCACGGCCTCGAACAGGTCCGCCACCAGACCGATGTCGGCCACCTCGAAGATGGGCGCGTCCGGGTCCTTGTTGATGGCGACGATGGTGCCGGCGTCCTTGATGCCGGCCAGGTGCTGGATGGCACCCGAGATGCCGACCGCGATGTACAGCTCCGGCGCCACCACCTTGCCGGTCTGGCCGACCTGCATGTCGTTCGGCACGAAGCCGGCGTCCACCGCCGCACGCGAGGCGCCGGCCGCCGCGCCGAGCTTGTCGGCCAGCTCGAAGATCAGGCGGAAGTTTTCGGCACTGCCGACGCCGCGCCCGCCGGACACGACCTTGCTCGCGGATTGCAGATCAGGGCGATCCTTGGCGCCGGCGCGCAGCTCCACGAAGCGCGTGTGCGTCGGCGCCGCGGCGCTGGTGCCGACGGCCTCCACCGGCGCCGGCGCCTGCTCGCCGACCGCCTTGTAGGAGGCCACGCGCACCGTGCCGACCACCCTGCTGCCGTCCGGCACGGTCACGGTGAGGATGGCGTTGCCGGCGTAGATGGGCCGCTCGAACTGACGCGGGCCGAGCACGGTCATGATGTCGCTCACCGCCGGCGCGCGCAGCAGGGCGGCCACTCGCGGCAGCAGGTCTTTGCCGAAGGTGGTGGATGGCCCCAGCACATAGTCGTAGCCGGCGGCGAGCTCGGCGATCTGCGGCGCCAGCACGGCGGCGAGCGGCGCGGCATTGTCGGCGCGCGCGTTACGGAGCACGCGGCTCGCGCCGGCGAGTGTCGCCGCCTGGGCGCACACCGCATCGAGCGCGCCGCCATCGACGCCGCTGACCAGCACGTCGATCGCTTGCGCGCCGAGCTGGCCGGCGCAGGCCAGCACCTTGGCGGTGCCGGCGTTCAATTTGGCGCCGTCGTGTTCGGCGATGACGAGTACCTTTGCCATCAGATCAGCCCCCGGTTTTGCAGCTCGGCCACCAGTTCTTCGACGCTCTTGACCTTGATGCCGGCGCCGCGCGCAGCCGGCGGACGCACCGTCCCCAGTTGCAGGCGCGGCGTGCCGGCGCCGAGCAACTCGGCGGCCGGTTTGACGTCGAGCGGCTTTTTCTTCGCCTTCATCATCTCGGGCAGCTTCACGTAGCGCGGCTCGTTCAGGCGCAGGTCGGTGGTGATGACCGCCGGCAGGTCGACCTCGATCACCTCGAGCCCGGCGTCGACCTCGCGCGTCACCCGCGCGGTGTTGCCGTTGATCTCGATGGCCGAGGCGAAGGTGGCCTGCGGGCGCTCCCACAGCGCGGCCAGCATCTGGCCGGTCTGGTTGGCGTCGTCGTCGATGGCCTGCTTGCCGAGCAGCACGATCTGCGCCTGCTCCTGCTCGGCCAGCGCCTTGAACACCTGCGCCACCTCGAGCGGCTGCAGCGCCTCGGCGGTGTCGACGTGGATGGCGCGGTCCATGCCCATGGCCAGCGCCGTGCGCAGCTGTTCCTGCACCGCCTGCGGGCCGATGCTGACCGCCACCAGTTCCGTCGCCACGCCGCGCTCGCGCAGGCGTATGGCCTCCTCGACGGCGATTTCGTCGAACGGGTTCATGCTCATCTTGACGCCGTCGGTGAGCACACCGCTGCCGTCGGGTTTGACGCGGATGCGGACGTTGTAGTCCACCACGCGCTTGACGCCCACCAGGACTTTCATGCTGTCTCCTCGGGAATGGCCGCAACGGCCTCTTATAGGTTGACGTAATTGGGGCCCGAGCCGCCTTCCGGCGGCACCCAGGTGATGATCTGGTACGGGTCCTTGATGTCGCAGGTCTTGCAGTGCACGCAGTTGGCGGCGTTGATCTGCAGGCGCAGGCCGCCGTCGTCCTCGACCATTTCATACACGGCGGCCGGGCAAAAGCGCGTGCAGGGATTGCCGTATTCGGTGCGGCAGCGGCCGACGCAAATGCTGGTGTCCGCCACCTTCAGATGGATGGGCTGATCCTCGTCGTGCTCGGTGGCGGCGAAGTACACCGACGCCAGCCGATCGCGCGGCTCGAGCGTGCGCTCGACGTAATCGGGCGGCGGCGAGCCTTCGGCGAGCGTGTGCAGCGCGCTGTGGTCGGCGTGGTTGCGCAGCGTCCACGGCGTGCGCCCGCCAACGGCGGTCTCGAGCGCCGCATTGGCGAGCCCCAGCCACAGCCCGCGGTGAAACCCTGGCCGGATGTTGCGCACGCGCTTGAGCTCGGCCGCCGAGGCCGAATCGCGCCAGCCGGCGTCGAAGCGGTCGGCGGCGTCGGCCACCAGGTGCTCGGCCGCCAGCATGCCGCTGCGAAGCGCCATGTGCGTGCCCTTGATCTTGGGCACGTTGATCATGCCGGCGGCGTCGCCCACCAGCAGCGCGCCCGGCATCGACAGCCGCGGCAGTGATTGCAGGCCGCCTTCCACCAGCGCGCGGGCGCCGGTGGAGATGATGGTGCCGCCTTCGAGCAGCGGCTTCACCGTCGGGTGGTGCTTGAACTGCTGGAACGCCTCGAACGGCGAGAAGTTCGGGTCGCGGTAATCCAGTCCGACCACGAAGCCGATCGCCACCCGATCGTCGGTGAGGTGGTAGATGAAACTGCCGCCGTAGGTATCCGCGCGCAGCGGCCAGCCGATGGTGTGCTGCACCAGGCCCGGATCGCCGCGCCCGGCCGGCAGCTGCCACAGCTCTTTCAGGCCGATGCCGTAGGTCTGCGGATCGACGCCGGCGTCGAGACCGAAATGCCGGATCAATTGCTTGGCCAGACTGCCGCGGCAGCCCTCGGCCAGCACGGTGGTCTTGGCGTGGATGTCGATGCCGGGCGTGTAGTTGTCCTTCGGCCGGCCGGCCCGGTCGAGCCCCATGTCGCCGATGCGCACACCGATCACCCGCTGCCCAGCCTCGTCGAACAGCGGCTCGGCACCGGCGAAGCCGGCGAACACCTCGACCCCCAGCGCCTCGGCCTGCGGCGCCAGCCACGCGCACAGCGCGCCCAGCGAGACGATGAAATTGCCGTGGTTGTTCATCTGCGGCGGCACCACCGGCGACTTGAAGCGGCGTGTCTTGGTCAGATACGCGAACTCGTCGCAACGCACCGGCACGCAGATGGGCGGCGGATTGTCGCGCCAGCCGGGCAGCAGCTCGTCGAGCGCCTGCGGCTCGATGACGGCGCCCGACAGAATGTGCGCGCCGATCTGTGCGGCCTTGTCGATCAGGCACACGCTGGTGCCGGGACTGAGCTGCTTCAGACGAATGGCGGTCGCCAGCCCGGCCGGGCCGGCGCCGACGATCAGCACGTCGAACTCGATGACGTCGCGCTCGCTCATTGGCGCCCCTGCCCCCTTCATGCGGTTGATCGTTTACCGGTTACGCGCTCGGGAAAGCCGTGCCGCAGCCGGCGCAGGCCGGCACAACCCGGCGTCTGGCATGGGCCCAGCCACGGCGCGCCGTAAACCAGGTTCGGATTTTTCGGCAATCGTTCAGTTACGCAGCGGCTTGCCGGTGGCGAGCATGTGCTCCATGCGCGCCTGCGACGCCGGCAGGCGCAGCAGTTCGAGGAAATGCTCGCGTTCCAGGCGCAGCAGCGCGTGCTCGGTCACCTCGCCGCCGGCGCCGCCGCTCATCACGGCGGCAATGTGGCCGGCCACCACGGCGTCGTGGGCGGTCATTTTACCGGCCTCGACCTGTGGCGCCACGCGCGCCTCGAGCGCCGCCCGGCCGGCGGGGCCCGGCAGCGTCACCACCGCCGGTTTGCCAGGCACGTAGGCGCTCACCAGGCGCCGCGCCGCCGCCTTGGCGTCGGCCAGCACGCGCCGGCGGTGCATGGTGATGGCGCAGTAATCGGTCAGCACGCGCATGTCGCGCGCCTCGGCGGCCGAGCCCGACACCACCGCGCCGACGATCAAGTCGAAACCGCGCTCGACACCGACGTCCAGGTGACGCAGCACCATTTCCTTGGTGCCGCCGCCGGCCGGCAGCAGGCCGACGCGCAGCTCGACCAGACCCGCGTTCAGCTCGGCGTGCGCCTGCAGCACATTGCAGTGCAGCAGCACCTCGCAGCCGCCACCGAGCGCCAGCCCGCGCGGCGCGCCCACCACCGGGAACGGCGCGTACTTGAACGCCATCAGCGCGTGCTGCAGGCCCTCGATGAAGCGGTCCAGGAACTCGAAGTCGCCACCGCGGGCGGCATCCAGCATGCGCTTTAGGTTTGCCCCGGCGCAGAAATGCGGCGCATCGTTGCCAATCACCAGCGCCTCGAAGTCGCGCTGCACGCGGTGCAGCGTCAGCTCCATGGCCTCGACCGAGTACTCGTCGAGCGCGTTCATCTTGGTGTGGAATTCGAGCAGCGCCACGCCGTCGCCCATGTCCCACAGGCTGGCCGAGGCGTTGCCGAGCACGGGCTTGCCGGCGCGGCGCAGATCGGCGACTGCCAGCGTGGCGGCCGGCCGCGGCACGGCGTGATACACGCCGTCGAAGCCGAGGTACTCTGGCCCGTCGACCTCTTCTCGATAAAACCGCCCGTCGCCGCTGGCCTGCGCGGTCTGCAGCAGCGCCGGCACCGGCTCGCCGGCCGCCTGCAGGCGCTGTACGAAGTCGGCCAGACCGATCTGGTCCAGCAGCTCGAACGGCCCGGCCTGCCACGAATAGCCCTCGCGCATGGCGGTGTCGATGGCCAGCACGTCGGCGGCGATCTCCGGCGCCACGGTGGCGGTGTAGGCCAGCGTGTAGCCGAGCAGGTCGGCGGCGAAGCGCGCGCCGGCATCGTCGCCGGCCAGCAGGTCCTTGGGGCCGCGCGCCTTGGCGCTGGCCAGTTCCACCTTGCGCAGCGGGCGGTATTGCAGCGTGTCCAAATCGAGCACTTCACGCTGCTTGTCCGCGCTCACGCGGTAAAAACCGCCGCCGGCCTTGCGACCGATCCAGCCGCGCTCGAGCAGCGTGTTGAGCAGCGGCGGCAGCTCCAGCAGCGGTTGCGCCGGGTCGCTGGCCGCAAGCTGGTGCTGCATGTTGCGCGCCACGTCGGCCAGCACGTCCAGACCCACCAGATCGATCAAGCCGAACACGCCGGTGCCCGGCCAGCCGATCGGCTTGCCCGCCACCGCGTCCGCCTGCTCGACAGTCAGCCCGTGCCGCTGCGCCGCCCGCACCCCGGCCAGCATGGCCAGGATGCCGATGCGGTTGGCGATGAACGACGGCGTGTCGCGGGCGTCGACCACTTCCTTGCCCAGGCGCACGGTGCAGAACTCGCGCAGCGTGTCGACCACTTCCGCCCGCGTGGCCGGACCGGCGATCAGCTCCAGCAGGCCCATGTAGCGCGGCGGGTTGAAGAAGTGCGTGATGCAGAAATCGGCCGCGAAGCTCGCCGGCAGCCCGGCGGTGATTTCCGACAGCCGAATACCGGACGTGTTGGAGCTGACGATGCAGCCCGGCCGGCGCACGCGCTCGACGCGCTCGAACAGCGCCTGCTTGACCGGCAGGCGCTCGACCACCACCTCGACGATCCAGTCCGCCTCGGCCAGACGACCCAGGTCCTGATCGAAGCCGCCGGTTTCGATCAGGTCCGCGGCCGACGGGTGCATCAGCGGCGCCGGCTTGCGCTTGAACAGATCCTGCTTGCCGCGCTCGGCCGCCTCGCGCGTCAGGTCCAGCAGCAGCACCGGCACGCCGGCGTTGGCCACCTGACCGGCGATGCCGGCGCCCATGTTGCCGGCGCCGAGCACCGCCACTTTCCTGATCGTCGTGAAATCCGCCACGTGTTGATCCCGCCGTTGGTGTATCCGGGCGCCGCCGTTTTTTCTGCGCCACGGCAAAGCTGTTCACC
Source organism: Immundisolibacter sp. (assembly GCF_028696615.1). Taxonomy (GTDB): domain Bacteria; phylum Pseudomonadota; class Gammaproteobacteria; order Immundisolibacterales; family Immundisolibacteraceae; genus Immundisolibacter. The sequence continues at coordinate 13,013 of NZ_JAQVGQ010000051.1, forward strand.
TTACTGGCGAACCTCGGCCACTGGCAAGCCGGCTCAGGGTTTGTGAAGACATGCGCATCCTGCGCGGTTCTTGCGTCGCGCGTCCGGCCTTCCCCGGCCGGGCCGAGCGCCCGAACGACTCACAAGCTCTCACAGCAGAATGGCCATGCCGATGGGCAGCGTCACGAAATACAGCAGCGTCGAGCCGACCATCACCGCCGCCAGCAGCTCGGTGTCGAGACCGAAGCGCTCGCTCAGGATCATGCTCGCCATCATGGTCGGCATGCCCATCAGCAGCGTGATGGCCACGGTCGTCTCGCCGGGGCCGACCAGCAGGCGGGCGGCGCCGTAGACGGCGAGCGGCACCAGCAGCAGCTTGATGGCCGCCACGCCGGCCAGCGGCCGCCAGTGCAGCCGGAAATGGCCGAACGCGAGCGACATGCCCACCGTCAGCAGCATGGCCGGCATGGTGGCGTAGCCGAGCATAGCGGTCGCCTTGTCGAGCCAGGGCGCGATCGGCACGCTAGCCACGTTCAGCGTAAAACCGATCACGAACGCCCACACCGGCGGCAGCCGGGTCAGCACGCCCAGAAACTGCAGCGGACTTTGCAGCCGTTCGCCGTGACTGCCGCAGCGCACCGCCACCCACAGCGCGAGCGACCAGAACAGCGGATTGATGCCGAGGATGTCGGAATAAATCGCATAGCGCGCCCCATCCGGCCCGAACAGC
>NZ_JAQVGQ010000269.1 GCF_028696615.1 Immundisolibacter sp.
CGTGGCTGTTCGTCGCCGCCATGATCGCCGGCTCGCTGGCCTGCAAGGTGTGGCTGGACGGCGGGCGCTGAAGGCCGTGAACCGCGTATCCGAACCGAGGTCAACCGGATGATGAGTGCGCTCGCCGATCCGCTGCTGCTGGCGCGGCTGCAATTTGCCGCCAACATCAGCTTTCACATCCTGTTTCCCAGCATCAACATGGCGCTGGCCTGGGTGCTGCTGTACTTCAACCTGCGCGGGCGGGCCGCCGACGGCGCGCCCTGGCAGGCCGCCTACCGCACCTGGGTCAAGGTGTTCGCGCTGTCGTTCGCGCTGGGCGTGGTCAGCGGCGTGACCATGAGTTTTCAGTTCGGCACCAACTGGCCGGGCTACATGCAGCGGGTGGGCAACATCGCCGGGCCGCTGCTCGGCTACGAGGTGCTGGCGGCGTTTTTCCTGGAAGCGTCCTTTCTGGGGGTGATGCTGTTCGGGCGTGGCCGCGTGTCGGAGCGCATGCACCTGCTGGCGACGCTGCTGGTGGCGGTCGGCACCAGCCTGTCGGCGTTCTGGATTCTGGCGCTCAATTCCTGGATGCAGACCCCGGCCGGCCACGTGATGATCGACGGCCAGGCGCACGCCACCAGCTGGTGGGCGGTGATCTTCAACCCATCGTTTCCGTACCGGCTGACGCACATGCTGCTGGCCTCCGGGCTGACGGTGGCGTTTCTGCTGGCCGGCCTGTCGTCCTACCGGCGCCTGCGCGGCGAGCGCAGCGCCGAGGTCGCGGCGACGCTGCGCACGGGTGTGCTGATGGCGGCGGTCCTGATTCCGGTGCAGATTTTCGTTGGCGATCTGCACGGCCTGAACACGCTGGAGCACCAGCCGGCCAAGATCGCCGCCATGGAGGCGATCTGGGACACCGAGCGCGGCGCCGATTTGCGCCTGTTTGCCTGGCCCGACGAGGCCACGCGCAGCAACCGCTTCGAGATTTCCATTCCCGACGCCGCCAGCCTGATCCTGACCCACCGCCGGGACGGTGAACTGCGCGGCCTGAACAGCTTCGAGGATCACCCGCCGGTGGCGCCGCTGTTCTGGGCCTTTCGCATCATGGTGGGCGTTGGTCTGCTGATGCTGGCGGTCAGCTGGCTGGCCGCCTGGCAGACGCTGCGTCGGGGCGAGCCGGCGGCGTGGGTGCAGCGCGGCCTGCTCGCCATGACCTTTTCCGGCTGGCTGGCCGTGCTGGCCGGCTGGTATACGACCGAGATCGGCCGCCAGCCGTGGCTGGTTTACGGCCTGCTCAGGACCGCCGATGCGGCTTCCGACGTGCCGGCCGGGATGATCGGACTGAGCCTGGGGCTGTATATGGCGCTCTACCTGGTGCTGATCGTCGCCTACGTGTGGGTGCTGTTCTACATGGCGCGCAAGGCGGGCGCGGGTGACGCGCCCGGTGGTGAACCGATGCCCGCGCGGGTGCCCTGATGGACGCGCTGCTGCCGCTGATTTTCATGGGCCTGATGGGTGTCGCCATGCTGGCCTACGTGGTGCTGGATGGCTTCGACCTGGGCGTTGGGCTGCTGCTGCCGCTGGTGGACGATGCCGACAAGGACCGCATGATTGCCTCCATCGGGCCGTTCTGGGATGCCAACGAAACCTGGCTGGTGCTGGGCGCCGGCATCCTGCTGGTGGCCTTTCCACACGCGCACGGCGTGGTACTGACGGCACTCTATCTGCCGGTGGCGTTCATGCTGATCGGCCTGATCCTGCGCGGCGTGGCCTTCGATTTCCGGGTCAAGGCCCACGCCGACCACAAGGCGCTGTGGAACCGCGCCTTCGTGGCCGGCTCGGCGCTGGCGGCGTTCTCGCAGGGCTTCATGCTCGGCAAGTACGTTCTGGGCTTTGCCGGTGGCGTGTGGGCCGGGCTGTTCGCGGCCCTGATCGGCGTGTGCCTGATGGCCGGTTACGCGCTGCTCGGCGCGACATGGCTTTTGATGAAGACCGGCCCGGCGCTCAAGCAGCGCGCCGCCGGCTGGGCGCGGCGGGCCCTGTGGGGGACTGCCGTGGGCCTGGCGGCGGTGTCGATTGCCACGCCGCTGGTCAGCGAGCGCATCTTCCACAAGTGGTTCGCCATGCCGGAATTCATCCTGCTGCTGCAGGTGCCGCTGGCGACAGCCGTGCTGCTGCTGGTCGCCGACCGGCGTCTGGCGCGCCTGTGCCGGCAGGACCTGCCGCGCCCGTGGGAGCCGTTTGCCTGCACCGTGGGCCTGTTCATGCTGGCGGCGATCGGGCTTGCCTACAGCCTGTATCCGTTCCTGGTGGTCGATCGCCTGACCGCCTGGCAGGCCGCGGCGGCGCCGGAGTCGCTCAAATTCATCCTGGTCGGCGTGGTCATCACGCTGCCGGCCATCATCGCTTACACGGTTTACGTGTACCGCGTGTTCTGGGGCGAGGCCGGCGAGCTGCGCTACGAGTAGTCACCGGGCACGCGCAGCCCCGGACCGGATATCATTGCCGACCTTTTACATTGCCAGGAGGCCCTGCTCATGCTGACCAAAGACGATATCCGTGGCGTATCCGCCATGATTCCGACGCCGTGCAAGGAAGGGCAGGGCGGCTGGCAGTACGAGGACTCGGTCGATCTGGACGAAACCGCGCGCATGGTCGAGCAGCTGATCAGCGCCGGCATCGGCTCGATCGCCGCCAACGGCACCACCGGCGAGTGCGCCGCGCTGACGCTGGAAGAAAAGCTCGCCTTCACGCGCACCATCGTCGAGGTTGCCCGCGGCCGGGTGCCGGTGTTCGCCGGCATCACCACGCTGGGCACCAAGGAAACCGTGCGCCAGATGCGCAAGTTCCGCGAACTGGGCGCGCAGGGCGGCTTCGTCGGCCTGCCGCTGTGGCAGACCCCGACCCTCACCAATTCGGTCAAGTTCTACGCCGACCTGGCCGAGGCGGTGCCGGACATGGCGCTGATGGTCTACGCCAACCCGCTGTTCTTCAAGTCCACCTTCCCGGTCGAGTTCTGGGCCGGCGTCGGCAAGCACTGTCCAACCGTGGTCACCTGCAAGTACGTCGGCAACCTGATGGACCCGAAGAACATGCTGATCGACCTGCCGGCCAGCATGGACGCCGCGCCGCATGTGCAGTTCCTGCCGATCGACTTTGCCGTGCCGATGGCCTACGA
>NZ_JAQVGQ010000270.1 GCF_028696615.1 Immundisolibacter sp.
TCGCCGCGCGCCCCTGCATCAGCGGCACGGCGCTGCGCACCAGTGTCAGCAGCGCCTGCACGCTGGTGTCGAGCGTCATGCCGACGTGGTGGGGCTTCAAGTCCAGCAGCGGCTTGAAGGCGGTGGAGGCCGCGTTGGCGACCAGCATGTCGATGCGCCCGAAGGCTGCACCGACCTCATCCACCGCCGCCGCCACGGCGTCCTGCTCGCGAAGGTCCGCCCGCACCGCGATGGCGCGCCTGCCGTTGGCGCGTACCTGCTCGCACACCGCCTGGGCAGCCGCTTCGTCGCGCCGATAGTGGACGGCGATGTCCGCCCCGCGGGCCGCCAGCAGCAGCGCCGTGGCGCGGCCGATGCCGCGCGAGCTGCCGGTGATCAGCGCTGCCTGCCCTTGAAACGGCCGCTCGGCCATGTCTGCCACCCGATGAAGCGAATCACCGGGCCGCAGTGTGCCGCAAGCGCCGGTCCTCGCAAACCGGCGCCGGCCACGCCGCGGCGGGGTGCCGAGTTTCGCCGGCGGGCGGTTTCAGCGTTTACTCGAAGCCCTTAATGCTGAAAAATTCGCTCCCTGGAATTTTTCAGCTCGCCGCCGGGCGGTGCACGCCCGCGCGGCGCTCCCTGAATCAAGGGCTTATGCCCTCGATTCAGGCCGGAGCTTCCTGCCCCGCGGGGGATGCTCTGAATAAATCAGCGCATCCCTAACAGGCCGTTGAAAAAGGGCTTCCTGCCCTTTTTCAACTCGGCTCGTCGCGGTACATGTCCGCAGCGAGCCTCCGCCGCCGCGGACCGGTTCAGACTCACCGGATCCGGCCCTGTCCGGACTCGGCCGCGCGGCATTCGGCATCACCGCGCGAGGCTCCTCAACTGCGCAGCACGCCCGTCAACAGGCGCGCCACCCGCGCCACGATGTCGTCGATGTCCGGCTCGCTGGCGATCAGTGCCGGCAACAGGCGCAGCGTGCCGCCACGGGCGACGCCGAGCAGCAGGCGCTCGCGCTCGAGCGCCAGGCGCGGCAGCTCGTCCACCGGCCGGTCGAGCGCGATGCCCACCATCAGGCCCGGTCCGCGAATCGCCTCGACACCGGGCAGCGTACCGATGGCCGCCTGCAAGCCGGCGCGCAGGCGCTCGCCCAGGCGCCGGGCACGCCGCGGCAGGTCGTCGCGCGCCAGGATGTCGAGCACCGTGCAAGCGACGCGGCACGCCAGTGGGTTGCCACCGAAGGTGGAGCCGTGACTGCCGGGCGCGAACAGGTCCGCCGCGGCCGCGCCGGCTAGGCAGGCACCGATGGGGATGCCGTTGCCGAGCCCCTTGGCCAGCGTGAGCACGTCCGGTTGCACGCCGGCGTGCTGATAGCCGAACCAGGCACCGGTGCGACCGAGCCCGGTCTGCACCTCGTCGACCATCATCAGCCAGCCGTGCCGGTCACACAGCCGGCGCACGGCCTGCAGATAGGCCGCCGAGAGGCTGCGCACGCCGCCCTCGCCCTGCACCGGCTCGAGCAGCACGGCGACCACCTCGGGCCGGCTGCGGGCGACGGCCTCGAGCGCCGCCGGGTCGTCCGCCGGCACATGCAGGAAACCGTCCACCAGCGGCGCGAACCCCTCCTTGACGGCCGGGTTGCCGGTCGCCGACAGCGTCGCCAGCGTGCGGCCGTGGAAACTGTTCTCGAGCGTCAGGATCAGCGGCGCCGTCACGCCGCGACGGCGCGCATGCAGCCGCGCGAGCTTGAGCGCCGCCTCGTTCGCCTCGGCGCCCGAGTTGCAGAAAAACGCCGCCGCCAGGCCGGTGAGCGCACACAGCCGCCGGGCGAGTCGTTCTTGCCACTCGATCTCGACCAGGTTCGAGGTGTGCAGCACACAGGCGGCCTGCTCGGCGATCACCTGCGCGAGTTCGGGATGGGCGTGGCCGAGCGCGGTGACGCCGACGCCGGCGATCGCATCCAGGTACTCGTTGCCCTGCGCGTCCCACAGCCGCAGCCCCCGGCCGCGGCAAAAACTCACCGGCAGGCGCCGGTAGGTCGGCATCAGGCAGGACGCGCTCACGGCAGCGGCAGCGACGGCCATTCGCCGACCGCCAGCGGCTCGAACGCCGGCTCACGACTCAGCAGCCGCAGGCCCTGCGGGCCGCTCTCGAGCAGGCGGCGCTCGCTGCGCGCCACGAACAGCTCGGCCCGATAGCCCTGCTGCGCCGGCAGCAGCCGCAGCAGATCGCCGACGGCGGTCTCGGCCCAGGGCATTTCGCTGTCGAAGTGGCCGAGCAGCCGGTCATGGCGATAGATGACGAGACGGTAGATTTTCAAGCCAGGCTCCGTGCCGATGAGGCGTTTCTGAAGCTCATTCCAGGGAATTTTTTCGCGTCCGCGGTACACGCCTGCGCTGCGCACGCTCGCAGGGCACCGCATCGATCAACGCTTACGAGGTGCGCCCAGCGGGCCAGTAATGGCTGTCCGGCAGCGCGCGGGCGCCGAAAATGGCCTGGCCGACGCGCACCACCGTGGCGCCCTCCTCGATGGCGAGCTCGAAATCGCCGGACATGCCCATCGACAGCTCGGCCAGCTCGATGCCGCCCGGCAGCTCGCCTGCCAAGCGCTCGCGCAGCTGACGCAGCCGCGCAAAACAGGGCCGCACCTGCTCGGGATCGGCCGACAGGCGCGCCAGGGTCATGAGGCCACGCACGCGCAGCGCCGCAAACGCCGGCAGCTGGCGCAGGAAATCCGCCACCGCCGCCGGCGGCAGGCCGAACTTGCTCGCCTCGCCCGAGGTGTTGACCTGCACCAGCACGTCGAGTGTGCGGCCCTCGGCCTGCAGATGCCGGTCGAGCGCGGCGGCCACGCGCAGGCTGTCGAGCGCCTGGAACTCGCTGGCAAAGCGCGCCACGTACTTGGCCTTGTTGGTCTGCAGATGGCCGATGATCGACCAGCGAAGATCGGGCAGATCGGCCAATGCTTCCGCCTTGTGCAGGGCCTCTTGGACCTTGTTCTCGCCAAACTCGCGGCAACCGGCGGCATACGCCAGGCGCAGGCGCGACGCCGGCACGGTCTTGCTGACCGGCAGCAGGCGGACCTCGCCCGGGTCGCGTCCGACCCGCGCACAGGCCGCGGCGATGCGCGCGCGCACGGCCGCGAGCCGGTGCTGCAGGGCGTCGAGGGTGGTGGC
>NZ_JAQVGQ010000001.1:0-20974 GCF_028696615.1 Immundisolibacter sp.
CGAGGCTTTTCGCGTGCAGTACGACTCACACACCGCGCTCGTGGTGGTTGATGTGCAAAACGATTTCGCCGACCCGGCCGGCCGCCTGTACGTGCCGGGCGGCGAGGCGGTGGTGCCGGTCATCAATGCCGAAATCGCCCGCGCCCAGGCGGCCGGCGCCAGCGTGATCTACACGCGCGACTGGCACCCGCCGCATACGCCGCACTTCAAGCCGGACGGCGGCCCGTGGCCGGTGCACTGCGTGCGGGACACCTGGGGCGCGGCGTTTCACCCGCAGCTCGCGGTGGTCGGGCCGGTGGTGTCCAAGGGCTGCGGCGGTGAGGACGGCTATTCGGGCTTTGCGGTGCGCGACCCGCGCTCGGGCGCCGGACAGACCACCGAGCTCGACCGCCTGCTGCGCGAGCGGGGGATTTCGCGGCTGGTGATCGCAGGTCTGGCCACCGATTACTGCGTGCGCGCCACCGCGCTCGACGCGCTGCGCCTGGGTTACCGGGTGACGGTGCTGCGCGAGGCGGTGCGGGCGGTGGACCTCGCGCCCGGCGACGGGGCGCGGGCACTGGCGGAACTCGAGGCCGCGGGGGCGGAACTGGCATGAGCGCGCCCCCCGTCCCGGCGCTGTTCACGGACCTGTACGAGCTGACCATGCTGCAGGCCTACTGGGCCGAGGGCATGACGGCGCCGGCGGTGTTCGACGTGTTCGCGCGCAAGCTGCCGCCGCAGCGCAATTTCCTGCTGGCCTGTGGTCTCGAGGCGGTGCTGGATTATCTGGAGTCGTTCGCCATCTCCGGCCAGGATATCGACTATCTGCGCGGTCTTGGCACGTTCAAGCCGCAGTTCCTCGAGCGCCTGCGCGCGCTGCGCTTCACGGGCAAGGTGTACGCCATGGCCGAGGGCACGCCGCTGTTCGCCAACGAGCCGCTGCTGACCGTCGAGGCGCCGCTGCCCGAGGCGCAGATCGTCGAAACCGCCGTGCTGAACCTGCTGCACTACCCGACGCTGGTGGCCAGCAAAGGCGCGCGCGTGGTGCAGGCGGCGCAAGGACGCACGGTGGTCGATTTCGGCGCCCGCCGCGCGCACGGCGTGGATGCCGCCATCGCCTGTGCGCGGGCGCTGTACATCGCCGGCTACGACGGCAGCTCGAACGTCGAGGCCGGCCGCCGCTACGGCGTGCCGGTGGTCGGCACCGTGGCGCACAGTTACGTGCAGGCGCACGCGAGCGAGGCCGATTCGTTCGTCCGCTTCGCCGCCGAGTTCCCGGGCACCACGCTGCTGGTGGACACCTACGACACGCTCGACGGCGTGCGGCAGGTGATCGAACTGCGCCAGCGCCTTGGCGAGCATTTTCGGGTAAACGCCGTGCGCCTCGATTCAGGGGATCTCGGCGCGCTCGCCAAGGCCACGCGCGCTCTGCTGGATGCGGCCGGGATGAGCGAGGTACGCATCATGGCCAGCGGCGGCCTCGACGAGCAGGTGATCGCCGCGCTGCTGACGGACGGTGCGCCCATCGACGGTTTCGGTGTCGGCACCACGGTGGACGTGGTCGCCGACCGGCCGTATCTGGACGCCGCCTACAAGCTGGTGGCCTATGACGGGCGCGACTGCGGCAAGCTGTCGCCGGGCAAGGTCAGCCTGCCCGGCCGAAAGCAGGTGTTTCGGCGCTACGAGAACGGCGTCGCCGTGGGCGATACCATCGCCCGCCACGACGAATCCCTACCGGGCGAGCCGCTGCTCGCGTGCGTGATGCAGGACGGCCGGCGCCTGCCGGCCGGGCGGGTCGATACCGCCGGCGCGCGGGCCCATGCGGCGGCACAGCTTGCCCGCCTGCCGACCGCCCTGCGTGCGCTGGAGACGGCCGAGCCGTACCCGGTCGACATCAGCCCCGCGCTGCGCGCTGCCCGGCAGGCGCTGATCGACGCGCATCCGGTTGGTCGCAAGTAACGCTGGCGCGCCTCAGCCGGCCCACCATAGGGTGGCCGTCAGCAGCAGGCCGAACAGATGGGCGGTGGCGATGGTGGCGTGGATTGGTGCGAGCAGCCCGGCATTCGGGGTGCCCGGAGCGTGCCGCCGCAGGCGCCGCGCGGCAAACACCGGCAGCGGCGTTACCAGCAGGCAGGCCAGCGTGGTGGCGGGCAGTCGGTGGGCGAGCACTGCCATAACCAGCCACAGCCCGGCCGCGGCGGCGATGGCCAGGTACACCTGGCCGGCGCCGTGCGGGCCCAGGCGCACGACCAGCGTGCGTTTACCGGCGGCGGCGTCGGCGCCGCGGTCGGGGAAACCGTTGGCCAACAGGATGTTGGCCAGCAGCAGGGTGTACGGCATGCCGGCCAGCAGGGCCGTGAGCGACCAGTCGCCGCGCTGCACCAGGTCGGTGCCCAGCACCACCAGCAGCCAGGCGGCGGCGATGGCGGGTTCGCCGAGCGCGCGCGCCGACAGCCGCAGCGGCGGTGCCGAGTAGGCGATGGCCAGCGCCAGGCCGAGCGCGCCGATCACCCACAGCTGCGACCGGCCGGTCAGGGCCAGCGCGGCGCCGATCAGCCCCGCGCCCGCCAGCAGGCCGTAGCCGGCCACGGCGGCCTGCCGCGCCTCGAGCCGGCCTTCCTGGATCAGCCGGCTGCCGCCGCTGAACGGGCGCAGCGGATCGGTATTGACGGCGTCGGCGGCGCGGTCGTGGTAGTCGTTGACCAGATTGGCGCCAGCATGGGCGAGCAGCGCCCCCAGCAACGTCAGCACGGCGCGCGGCGCATCGATGGCGACGCCGTCGGCGCACGACGCGGCCAGCCCCAGCAGCACCGCCAACACGGTGGTGGTGAGAAATTGCGCGCGCACGGCGGCCAGCCACAGGCGCCAGGCGGGCATCGCTTCGGTCGCGCCGGCGGTTTCGGCTGGCATCATCGTCGGGGCCACGGTGCTCGAATCGGCCCGTTGCCGCGGCGTGGCGTTCGGTGTTGTTTGCGGCGGATCAAGCTGCGGGTGGCTGGATATTGATGTCGGTCAGGTCGCTTCGCAGCTGATGGCTGAGTATGATTAACGATCGTTAGAATAATTAGAATAAGCGGTATGCAGGGGATGGCGCTGAGTCACTCGGCGCTTGCCGTCCGGGACGTGATGCCCCGGCAAGAATCCAGGGCGGAAGCCCGCGGTTCACGGGACGCGGCGGGGCATGAGCCTTGCCGCAGCGGGCCGAACCAGTCCTGGGACGAGATTTCAGGTTTTCCATGGGCGCGCCAAAGCGGGCCGCACGGCGTCCAAATGAAGCCGACGGCCCCGTGCCAAGGCGCTCGGGAACCACGCCATGGCCGCCGGGCGGCCCGTTTTCGGCATCACGCAGGAGCAAGGGCATGCGTATCGAACGTCTCTCCCCGGCCAGTTACCGGGACCTCATCCAGCCAGACCGCGTCCACGGCTCGCTGTACACCGAGCCGTACGTGTTCGAGGACGAACTGGACAAGATTTTCCACCGCGGCTGGGTGTTCGTGGCCCACGACAGCGAGCTGCCGAATCCCGGCGACTACGTCACGCGCACCGTGGGCCGCCAGCATTACCTGGTCGTGCGCGGTCAGGACGGCGCCGTCAACGTGTTCTTCAACCGTTGCACGCACCGCGGCAACCTGCTGTGCAACAAGGCCAGCGGCAGCGCCAAGACCTTCGCCTGCCCCTATCACGGCTGGACGTTCGGCCTGAACGGCGAGCTGCAGGACGTGCCGCACGCCGGCGGGTTCGAGAAGGACTGGGCCAAGCTGGGCCTGGAAGTGCCTCGCAGCGGCAGCTACCGCGGCTTCATTTTTGCGAGCGCCGCCAAGGACGGCATCAGCCTCGACGAGCACCTGGGCCGCGCCAAGGAGCTCATCGACCGCGCCTGCGATCTGGCGCCGACTGGCAAGTTGCGCCTGACCGCCGGCTGGGTGCGCCATCAGTACGGCGCCAACTGGAAGATGCTGCCCGAGAACGACACCGACGGTTACCACGTCGGCTTCACGCACCAGTCGTTCGTGCGCGCCATCCGCTCGCAGTATGACAGCTTCGTGTCGGACGAAAAGCAGATCAAGGGCGTGATCCGCGACTGGGGCAACGGCCACACCGAAATCGATTTCGCCGGCGGTTACACCAAGCCGCTGGAGTGGCTCGGCACCACGCCCGAGAAAGTGCCGGACTACGTGGCCGCGCTGCACGAGGCCTACGGCAAGGAGCGCGCCGAGCGGCTGATGCACCTGGGCCCGCCGCATGCCTGCATCTGGCCGAACCTATTCCTGGCCGAGATGAACATCGTCATTTTCCAGCCGCTGGCGGTGAACAAGAGCGTGCAGTGGCACACGCCGATGCTGCTCGACGGCGCCGAGAGCCTCGATTTTCGTCTCTTGCGGCAGAGTGAGGGCGCGCTCGGGCCGGCCTCGTTCCTGGTGGCGGACGACGCGTCGATCGCCGAGCGCACGCAGCAGGCGCTGGAGTCGGGTGACCCGTGGTGCGATTTGAGTCGCGGCCTGAACCGCGAACAGCTGGACGCGCGCGGCGTGCGCACCTCGCACATGACCGACGAGACCTCGAACCGCGGGTTCTGGCAGCACTACCTGCGCGTCATGGCCGGTTGAGGGCAGCAGCATGAGCACGATGACCCTGGAACATCCACCGGTCAGCGAGGCCGAGCGGCGCGAGGTGACCGATTTCATCTACCGCGAGGCGCGCCTGGCCGACGAGGCGCGCTATGCCGACTGGGAAGCGCTGTGGACCGACGACGGCGTCTACTGGGTGCCGCGCGCCGAGGGCCACGACCCGGCCCGCCAGGTCTCCCATATCTACGACAACCGCACGCGCATCGCCACGCGCGTGCGCCAGCTGGCCACCGGCTACCGGTACAGCCAGGAGCCGGCCTCGCCGATGCGGCGTCTGCTGTCGAACGTCGAAATCACGCGCACCGACGACGGCTACGAGGTCGGTTCCAACTTCGTGCTGACCGAGATCGTGGCGCAATCCACGCACGAGCTGCGCGTGTGGGCCGGGCGCAGCACGCACCGCCTGCGGCGGGTGGAGGGCGGCCTCAAAATGGCGTTCAAGAAAGTGGTGCTCGTCAACGGCGACGAGGCCGTGCCGACACTGGCGTTTTTGATCTGATCGACTGCCGGCGGCTGGCCGCCGCCGCCGCGTCGTGCGGACCGCCCGGCTAGTTCCGGGCGGTTTTGCTTTCAAGGCCATGGAGCGGCCATCAGCGCAGCGAACAACCCGAGGAGAAACCCATGGCCAGCAAAAAACCGCTGGCGGCCATCCGTGGCTTTGCCATGTCGGACCTGAGCCGCCAATACATCGGCGAGACCTGGCAGCTCGCCGTCGCCGCCATTCACCGCGCCATCGCCGACGCGGGTCTCAAAAAGTCCGACATCGACGGCCTGCTCATCAACAAGAGCCCAGTGGCGCCGCTGATGGACCTGCCGATGGACCTGCTCGACTACGCGGGCCTCAAGGACCTCACCCTGTGCTCGGTGGTGGAGGCGGAGGGCTCGTCCGGCGTGCAGATGGTGCAGCAGGCGGCGCTGGCGGTGCAGGCCGGCATGGCCAAGGCGGTGGTGTGCGTGTTCTCGGACGCGCCGATCCGGCCGGGTGTCAGCACCCAGCAGGCGTTCGGCATGCCGCTGCCGCTGATGGGCAAGCTCGGTTCCGAGGCGCCGACCGGCCTGTTCGGGCCGGTGGCGGCCTATGCGCTCGCCGCGCGGCGCTACATGCACAAGAACCAGCTCACCGAGGATCACCTGGGCGCGGTGGCGGTGGCCTGCCGGCAGTGGGCGCTCAAGAACCCGCTCGCCATGATGAAAAAGCCACTCACCCTGGAAGAGCACCACGCCTCGCCGTACGTGGTGGAGCCGTTTCACCTGTTCGACTGCTCGTTCCCGGTCAACGGCGCCGTCGCGGTGGTGGTGACCGGCGCCGAGCGCGCCGCGGACGGCCCGCAGCCGGCCGTGTACATCCACGGCATCGGGCAGGGGCACCGGGGCGTCACCAACCGGCGCGGCTTCGAGAACGAGATCGAGATCGGCGCCAAACTGGCCGGCGAGGGTGCCTACGCCATGGCCGGCGTGGGTCCCAAGGACATCGACTGCGCGCAGGTGTACGACGCGTTCACGTACTGCATCCTGCTGCAGCTTGAGCAATACGGTTTCGTGCCGGCCGGCGGCGCCGGCGAATTCGTCCTGGCGGGGCAGACGGCGCCCGGCGGCAGCTTCCCGGTCAACACCGGCGGCGGGCAGTTGTCGGGCTACTACCTGCAGGGCGGCACGCCGCTGTCGGAGGGCGTGATGCAGGCGCGCGGCACCGCCGGCGAGCGGCAGGTGAAGCACGATCTGGTGCTCACCGCCGCCTACGGCGGACGCATGATGTACCACGCCTGCATGATCACCAGCCCCCACGCCAGCCTTTGAGGAGCCGCCTCATGTACGACATCACCCGCATCAAGGGCTGGCCGATGCCGGTCCTGACCGACCTCAATCGCCCGTATTTCGATGCCATGGCCGACGGCAAGGTGCTGGTGCAGCATTGCCCGGACTGCGACACCTGGCTGGCGCCGGGGGCGGTGCTGTGCGAGAACTGTGGCTCGACCGCCATCGCCTGGCGCGAGGCCAGCGGACATGGCGAGATTTACAGCTACGTGGTCATGCACCGCAGCTTCGATCCGGCTTTCGAGGCCATGGTGCCGTACAACGTGTGCCTGATCGAACTGACCGAAGGCCCGCGCCTGATGGCCAACGTCACCGGTCTTGCCAACAGCGAACTTGCCATCGGCCGCGCCGTACGTGCTACCTTCGAGCGCGTCGGTGAGGGTCTGCCGCTGCTCAAATTCGCGCCGGCCTGACCTCGCCGCGCCGGTCCCCACCCGCTTGCAGGAGGAGGCGGCAGCCATGCTGCCACGTGATTATCTTGCCCGCTGTGCGGCGCATTACCCGGACAAAATCGCCTACCACGACGGCGACCGCCGCCTCACCTGGCAGCAGCTGCATGCGCGCTCGGACCGTCTGGCGGCCGGCCTGCAGGGACTGGGCCTCGAAAAGGGCGCGGTGGCGGCCATCCTGAGCCACGAGCACCTCGAGGTCTACGAGCACCTGTTCGCCTGCTACAAGACCGGCCTGGTGCGCTGCGGCATCAACTGGCGCTACGCGCCGCGCGAGATGCTGCACGTCATTCGCGACAGTGATGCGCGGGTGATTCTGGTGCAGGCCAACTGCGTGCCGCTGCTGGAACCGATCCTGGACGACATCCGCGCCGACGGCCGGCGGCTGATCGGCTACGGCGGCGAGCACGGGCTCGAGCTCGACTACGAAACGCTGATCGACGGCGCCACCGCGGCGCCTGCTCTGCCGCCGCTGGCCGAGAACGACCTGATCGCGCTCAGCTACACCTCCGGCACCACCGGCCTGCCCAAGGGCGTGATGCTGGGGCAGGGCGCCATGCGCGATGCCATGCTCTACACCGTGCTGGCCATCGGCCTGCGTTACGAGGACGTCTGGTTCCCGCCGACGGCGTCCGGCTGGATCACGTTCATCCTGGGCTCGTTCAATCTCGTCAACGGCATGACCGTGGTGCTGCCGAATGGCGATTTCGACACCGTGCGGTTTCTCGATTTCGTCGGCCGCTACCGGGTCACCGCCACCATCATCGTGCCGCTGATGATGCAGCGCCTGCTCGACGAGTACGACCGCGGCGGCTACGACCTGTCCTCGCTGCGCCTGGTGACCTACGGCTCCTCGCCGGCGCGCCCGGCGCTGATCCGCCGCACCATGGACACCTTCGGCTGCGAGCTGATGCAGCTGTACGGCATCACCGAGGCCACCGGCGGCTGGGTCACTTTCCTGCACCACGACGATCACCTGCGCGGGCTCGCCGAGCGTCCCGATTTGCTGACCTCCTGCGGGCGCGGCGGCGTGCACATGGAGCTGTCCATCCGCGACGAACACGGTCGCCCACTGCCGCCCGGCGAGCAGGGCGAGGTGTGGATTCGCTCCAGCACCAACATGCTGGGCTACCTCAACCTGCCGGACCAGACCGCACAGGCGCTGGTGGACGGCTGGCTGCGCACGCACGATCTGGGCCGGCTGGATGCCGACGGCTACCTGTACCTGACCGATCGGAAGAATTTTTTGATCATCTCCGGTGCCGCCAACGTCTACCCGAGCGTGGTCGAGACGGTGCTGGCCGAGCACCCGGCGGTGCGCGAGGTGGCCGTGATCGGCGCGCCGCACCCCGAATGGGGCGAGGCGGTGGTGGCCACCGTCAGTCTCAAGGAGGGTGCGCATGTCACGGCCGAGGAGCTGCTCGAGTTTTGCCGGCCGCGTCTTGCCAAGTACGAAGTGCCCAAGCACATCGAGATCGTGCCCGATTTGCCCAAGGGACTGACCGGCAAGGTGCTGAAAAAAGACATCCAGGGCTGGTATCGGCGCGAGCCGCAGCGCCTGCCTTGGAAGCCGGTCGACTAGGAAACGCCGAAAAATTCCCTGCCTGGGGTTTTTCAGCTCGCCGTCGCGCGGTAGAAGCCCGCGCGATGCTCTGGGAATCAAGGACGTACGCTCTTGATTCAGGCCGGGGCATCCTGCCCTGCGGCGGAATGCGCTGAATCGATCAGGGCTTTCCTAATCGAACGTCAATTCGCTTACCATTTGCAGTTCATTGCGTGGGGCGCACTGCGCCCCAGTGGCCAGAGGAGGCATCCCCAATGACGAAGCCGGGTGAGAAATTCCATACCCAGATCACCACGCAGGCACCGGACATGGGCACCGGTCCGCTGCCGGTGGAGCCCTATATCTCGGCCGAGTTCTTCGAGCGGGAGCGCGAGAAAATCTTCCGCCGCGCCTGGCTCGAAGTGGCGCGGGTCGAGGAGCTGCCCAATCCGGGCGACTACGTGGTGCGCGAGATCGAGGTGCTCAAAACCTCGGTGCTGCTGGTGCGCGGCAAGGACGGCCAGGTGCGCGGCTTCCACAACGTGTGCACCCACCGCGGCATGGCGGTTGCCACTTGCGGCAAAGGCAACGCGCAGGGCTTCATCTGCACGTTTCACGGCTGGACCTTCGACATCGACGGGCGCCTGAAGGGCGTGCCCGGCGAGGAGTACTTCGCCGACTTCAGGCGCGATGACTACGGCCTGCGGCCGCTCGCCACGGACGTGTGGAATGGCTTCATCTTCGTGCACTGGGACCCGCAGCCGAAGGTCGGCCTGCGCGAGTTCCTGGGCGGCATGGCCACGCAGCTGGACGACTATCCGTTCGCGCGCTTCAACCACATCGCCCGTTACAGCGCGCGCGTCAAGGCCAACTGGAAGACCTTCATCGACGCCTTCCACGAGGCCTACCACGTGATGATGGTGCACCGGCACACCATCCCGGACGCCTGCGCCGGCCAGGAAAATCCCTACGGCCTGCTCAGCACGGCGCGCATCTACGGGCCGCATCATTCGGGTTCGGTGTGGGTGAACCCCGGCCACCAACCAACGCCATCAGAGACGCTCGCCTGGAAGTACGGCATGAGCTTCGCGCCCGGCGACATGGTCGAGTTGCCGGGCCTGAACCCGGACAAGAGTCCCAACTGGTGGTTCGACATCAACGTGTTCTTCCCGAACTTCTTCATCGATGTCGGCCCGGGCTGGTACTTCACCTACAACTTCTGGCCAGTGGCGGTGGACGAGTCCACCTGGGAGATGAACATCTACCAGCTCGACGCCAAGACTGCCGGGCAGAAATTCGCCCAGGAGCACACCAAGGTGCTGCTGCGCGACATCCTGTACGAGGACCTGTCGACGCTCGAATTCGCCCAGAAGGCGATGGCCTCCGGCGTGCTGAAGCACCTGCCGATCAGCGAAATGGAAATCGCCGTGCGCCACCAGCTGCACACGGTGCAGGAATGGGTGAACCGGCCGTGAACACGACTGCGACGACCTTTGCCCTGCCCAAGGGCTTCGAGGATCTGGCCTGGCTGGCCGACTGGGCGCTGCCCACCGAGCGGGCGCGCCATGCCAAGCGCGTGGCAACCCCGATCGAGGAGCTGCAGCGCGTCTACGATACGCTGTTGCCGCGCATCGAGGGCATGATCGCCCATCTCGACCAGTTTCCGGTCGATGCCCTGCCGCCGGCCGAGCAGAACCTCATGCTGCTCACGTTGGCCTTCGTGGAGGTGTCGCTGTCGGTAGAGCTGTTACATTCCCCGACGGTCCCGGACGGTTTCGCGCCGAGCCGCTTCGAGGTCCATTTCTGAGCCGCCGGCGTGTGCCGGCCGGTGTCGTAACCCACTGCCCAAGGATCATCAAAGGATCAACCAATGGCTATCGAGATCGACGTCAACAAGACCGCCCTGCTGTCGATGGATTTCCAGAACGACATCATCCATCCGGATGCCCCGCTGGCGCAGGCGGCCGGCTTTGCCAAGATGGTGCAGGAAACCGGCATCCTGCCGCGCAGTGCCAAGCTGCTCGACGCCGCCCGCGAGGCCGGCATGAAGGTGATTCATGTGGTGGTGGAGTTCGACGAGAACTCTCCGCCCATGCCACACCGCGGCGCGTTTTTCCGCATGCTGGGATCGGGCGGCCCGACCCTGCAGCCGGGCACCTGGGGCGCGCAGATCCACGAAGCCGTAGCACCCAAGCCGGGTGACGAGATCGTGAAGAAATCCATGATCAGCGCCTTCGTCGGCTCCAATCTCGACGAGCTGCTCAAGAAAAACGGCATCACCGACATCGCCATGATCGGCGTCGCCACCACCTTCGTGGTCGAGGGCACCACCTGGAGCGCGGTCGACAAGGGCTACAGCTGCATCGTCATCGAAGACTGCGTGTGCGCCGGCAGCAAAGAGGCCCATGACGCCGCCATCCAGACCTCGCTGAACTATCTGGCCGATATCTGCAAGGCCGACGAGTTCATCGCCGCGCTGCAGAAATAACCCATCGGCGGCGGGGGCCGTCACGGCCCCCTGGCGCCGACACCCCCGGCACTTCGGCTCGGTCGTGCAGCCAGCCAGGTGGCGGCTCTGCCTCGAAGCCCCGGCGGCGCGCATGCCACTGGGGCTTTTCGCTATCTGCCTGGCCTGTTCGACCCAAAAAATCAACAAGTTTCGGGCATCGTTGCAGGACTGCGACTGAAAGACCCTCCCGTGACCAAAGCACGCTCGAAAATCACCCCCGGTGCCTGGGATCCGTCCATCTGTCACGGACTGATCGACGAACTGCAGCGCCTGCGGGCGGCCATGCTGGCTGCCGAGCAGCAGTTCGCTACGCGCATCGCGGCGGTCGATCCTGCCTGGCGGCCGAGTGCCGTGAATCTCGTCCATTACCTGGCCATGCGGCGGTTCGACATCCGCCGCCTGCAAGAGCGCCTGGCGTGGATTGGCGTGTCCTCGCTCGGTCGCGCCGAGACGCACGCGCTGGCCAATCTCGACAAGGTGCTCGGCCTGCTGCACGTGCTGGTGGGGCAGAGCTGGACGCCGCGCTCGAGCGAGGAGCCGGTCGGCGCCCGTCGCGGCCCGGCGCTGCTCGAGCAGCATGCCGAGGCGCTGTTCGGGGCGGCTCCCGAGCCGCGCACGGTGCGCATCATGGTCACGTTGCCGAGCGAGGCGGCGCGCGATGATGCACTGGTCGCCACACTGATCGAAAACGGCATGGACATCGCCCGCATCAACTGTGCACACGACGATGCCGCGGCGTGGATGGCCATGGCCGGTCGCATGCGCGCGCACGCGCGGCGGCTCGGGCGGTCGGTGCGGGTGCTGATGGACCTGGCTGGCCCGAAGTTGCGTACCGGCCCCATCGAGACAGGGCCGCCGGTGCTCAAGATCAAGCCCGAGCGCGATCCCTGGGGGCGGGTGGTCAAGCCGGCCGTGCTCGGCCTGTACCGACCGGGTGCTGCGCGCCAGTTGCCTGGTGCCGCCGGTTGGGTGGTGGTCGAGCCCGACTGGCTGGCCCAGCTGCGCGTGGGCGATCAGGTCGAGTTCGAGGACGCGCGCGCTGCGCGGCGTTGCTACACGGTGCAGGCGGTCGATGGCGAAAGCGCGGTTTTGGCCGGCGAGCAGACGGCCTACCTGGTCGAGACCACGCGCCTGGCGTTGGCGCGCCCCGGCGCGGCGCCGCAGACCACCAGTGTCGGCGGGCTGCCGCCGGCACCCGAGCGGTTGCGTCTGCAGCGTGGCGACTGGCTGCGCGTCACGCCGGGCGGCACCGGTCGGCCGGCACAGCCGGCGCACGGGCGGCGGCGCGCCCAGCCGGCGAGTGTGCCCTGCACGCTGCCGGAGGCGCTCATGCAGGTACGGCGCGGCGAGCGCATCTGGTTCGACGATGGCCGCATCGGCGGGGTGATCCGGCGCGTCACGCGCCAGGGCGTGTGGGTCGAGATCACCGACTGCCGGCCGGGCGGCGCCTGGCTGCGCGCCGACAAGGGCATCAACCTGCCCGACTCCACCCTGAAGCTGCCGGCGCTCACCGACAAAGATCTCGCCGATCTGAAGGTCGTGGTCAGACAGGCCGATCTGGTGGGGCTGTCGTTCGTGCAGTCGGCCGATGACGTGCGCGCCCTGCAGGCACGCCTGCTCGAGCTGGGCGCCCCGGCGCTCGGCGTCATCCTCAAGATCGAGACCCGGCGCGGCTTCGAGCAGCTGCCCGGGTTGTTGCTGGCGGCCATGGGCAGTCGCGCCGCCGGGGTGATGATCGCGCGCGGCGATCTGGCCATCGAGTGCGGCTTCGAGCGTCTCGCCGAGGTGCAGGAGGAACTGCTGTGGGCCTGCGAGGCGGCGCACATGCCGGTGGTGTGGGCGACGCAAGTGCTCGAGACGCTGGCCAAGACCGGCCAGCCGTCGCGCGCCGAGATCACCGATGCGGCCATGGGCGGCCGCGCCGAGTGCGTGATGCTCAACAAGGGCCCCTACGTGCACGAGGCGGTTAGGCTGCTAGACGACATCCTGCGCCG
This sequence comes from Immundisolibacter sp., assembly GCF_028696615.1. Taxonomy (GTDB): domain Bacteria; phylum Pseudomonadota; class Gammaproteobacteria; order Immundisolibacterales; family Immundisolibacteraceae; genus Immundisolibacter. Next base: position 12,918 of record NZ_JAQVGQ010000001.1, read on the forward strand.
CATGCAGGCGCATCAGTCCAAAAAACGCAGCCTGCTGCGGGCGCTGCACTTCCTGCCGGGCGAGGAGCCGCCGCCGGCCGGCGTTTGAGCGCGAGTCGGCGGACGCTTCAAGCGCTCCCGAACAATCCGCCGCGCGCGGCCTCGGTGACGGCGGCCACCGCCGCGTGGCGCAGGCGCCGCTCGGTCGAGATGGCATAAAAGCGCTCACGCACGTCATCGATGACGCCGATCAGCGTGACGCCGCACTGCTGCTCGATGTCGCCCGCCACCACCCGCGGGCCGACGAACACCCCCGTGCCCGCTTGTCCGAACGATTGCATCAGGCTGCCGTCGTCGAACTCGCCGGCCACCTGCGGGCGGATGTCGTGTCGGTCGAGCCAGTGCTCTATGGCGCCACGCAGCGCACTGCGCGGTGCCGGCAGTAGCAGCGGCGCTTCACCCAGCACCTGCGGGAAGGGCTGCGGATAACGCTCGCGCAGCGCCGGGGTGGCGAAAAAACCGATCCCGGACTCACCGAGCAGGTGGTTGAAGGCGCGCAGTTCGAGACCGGGGTCGAGCGGCGCGTCGGCGAGCACCAGATCGAGCCGGTGTAGCGCCAGTTCGGCCACCAGATCGCCGAGCGCGCCCTCGCGGCAGCTGAGCCGTACCGGCCGGCCGAGTGTGAGCGCCGGCGCCAGCAGGCGCTGCACCACCACCTTGGAGAGGGCATCGACGGCGCCGACCCGAAACGGCAGCGGCTGGTCGGTATGGCGGCCGGCGAGTGCCGCCTGCAGCTCCGAGCCCAGGCGAAAGATCTCCTGCGCATAACCGAACACGGTGTGGCCGAGCTCGGTCAGCGCAAGGCCGCGCCCGGCCGGCGCGAACAGCCGCCCGCCGAGTGTGCGTTCGAGCGCACGCAGCTGGCCGGTGATGGTCTGCGGCGTCAGGAACAGCACCTTCGCGGCGCCGATGACGCTGCCCTCGCGGGCGACGACCCAGAAGTAATACAAGTGGTTGTAGTTGAGGCCGCGCATTCGACTACTCGAAAATAATTGATCAATGAAAGCATAAAAAATCGATTTTTATTTAATCCGAGCATGCCGTAGGCTGCCCCCTGTCGCAACCCGATCCCGAGGTAAGCCATGAAACGCATCGCTCTTTTTCTCGTCACCAACCTTGCCGTGCTGGCCGTACTGGCCGTCACCAGCCGCCTGCTCGGCGTCGACCGCTTCCTCACCCACAACGGCCTCGACCTGCCGGCGCTGTTCGCCTTCGCGGCCGTGTTCGGCATGGGCGGCGCCTTCATATCGCTCGCCATCTCGCGCTGGATGGCCAAGCGCGCCACCGGCGCGCGGGTGATCGACACGCCCGCCAACGCCACCGAACGCTGGCTGGTCGATACCGTGGCGCGGCAGGCGCAGCAGGCCGGCCTGCCGATGCCGGAGGTTGCGATCTTCCCCTCGCCGCAGCCGAACGCCTTCGCAACCGGCCCCAGCCGCTCGCGTGCGCTGGTGGCGGTCTCCACGGGTCTGCTGGAACACATGGACCGGCGCGAGGTGGAAGCGGTGCTGGCGCACGAAGTCAGCCACATCGCCAACGGCGACATGGTGACGCTGACGTTGATTCAGGGCGTGGTGAACACGTTCGTGATCGCGCTGTCGCGCATCGCCGGCTATGCGGTCGATCGCGCGCTGGCCGGCGGACAGGAGCGTGAGGCCGAGGCGGCGCCCGGCGCCGCCTACTGGGTCACCAGCCTCGTGTGCGAGCTGCTGTTCGGCATCGTCGCCACGCTGGTGGTGATGGCCTTCAGCCGCCGGCGCGAGTTCCGCGCCGACGCCGGTGGTGCGCAGCTGGCCGGTCGCGAGGCCATGATCGCAGCGCTCGAACGCCTGCGCGCGGTGCAGGAACCGCAGCCGCTGCCGGCGGCGCTGAACGCGTTCGGCATCTTGGGTGGCAGGGGCTGGACGCGGCTGTTCCTGTCCCACCCGCCGCTCGAACAGCGCATTGCCGCGCTGCGGCAACGCGCCTGAAATCCGCCGATTCATTCCCCCGGAGGACATGCCCATGCAATGCCCAGCCTGCCAGGTCGACTTGCAGATCGCCGAGCGCCATTTCATCGAGATCGACTACTGCCCCAAGTGTCGCGGCGTGTGGCTGGACCGCGGCGAGCTCGACAAAATCATCGAGCGCGCCGCCGCCAACGAGCCGCTGCGCTCGGCGCCCCGGCCGGTGGCGGGCGAGCCCGCGCCGCGCCGGCGCGAGGGCGACGACCACGACCGCCATTCGCGCCACCACAAGTCCCGCAGGCGCGGCTTTCTCGGCGAGCTGTTCGACTTCGACTGAACCGCTGGGGACGCGCTGCGCCCCCCCTTCTTTCACGTGCGGTAAGCGGCGGGCCGGCTGCGGCGCGCCACCGGCAGGCTGTGTCCCGGAGAACGAGAACCCATGATCGAGACGATCGGCAACGGTTGGATGTGGGCGGGCTTCGTCGCCTTCATCGGCGTGATGGTGGCCATCGACATGCTGCTGCTCGGACGCCAGGGCGCGCACCGCGTCAGCGCCCGCGAGGCCGGCACCTGGTCGGCGGTGTGGATCGTGCTGGCGCTCGCCTTCAACGCCGCGCTGTGGTGGTGGCTGGATGGCCAGCTCGGGCGCGACATCGCCAACCAGAAGGCGCTCGAATTTCTGACCGGTTATCTGGTCGAGAAGGCGCTTGCGGTCGACAACATCTTCGTGTTCGTGATGATCTTCGGCTACTTCGCGGTGCCGATCGAGTACCAGCGGCGGGTGCTGGTGTACGGCGTACTCGGCGCCATCGTGCTGCGCGCGGCGATGATCCTGGCCGGCGCGGTGCTGATCGCGCGCTTTCACTGGATTCTTTACCTGTTCGGCGCGCTGCTGGTGTTCACCGGCCTGCGCATGATGCTGGCCGCCGAGCACGCGCCGGATCTGGCCAAGAACCCGGCGCTGCGCTGGCTGCGCGGGCATTTGCGTGTCACCGACGCCTATCATGGCGACCGCTTCACGGTGCGCCTGAACGGTGTACGCCATTTCACGCCGCTGTTCCTGGTGCTGGTGATGATCGAGCTCAGCGACGTGGTGTTCGCGGTGGACAGCATCCCCGCCATCTACGCCATCACCGGCGATCCGTTCATCGTGTTCACGTCGAACATGTTCGCCATCCTGGGTCTGCGCGCGCTGTACTTCCTGCTGGCGGACATGGCGCAGCGGTTTCGGCTGCTCAAGTACGGCCTTGCGCTCATCCTGGTGCTGATCGGCGCCAAGATGCTGCTGGCCGAGGTGTACAAGCTGCCGATCGGCGTGGCGCTGGGGCTGGTGGCGCTGATCCTGGCCACCAGCGTGCTGGCGAGCTGGTGGCAGGACCGGCGGGGCGCGGCCTGACGCGGCGCATAATCGCGGCTCCCGTCCACCCCGCAAAGGAGCCGCCATGACGCCCTGGTATTTCGAGGACTTCACGCCCGGCGCGGTGATCCCGACCGTGCGCCGCACTGTGACCGAGGCCGACGTCATGGCCTTCGCGGGCCTGTCCGGCGACTACAACGTGCTGCACACCGATCGGCTGTTCGCCGCCGAGACGCAGTTCGGCGAGCCGATCGCGCATGGTCTGCTCGGACTCGCCATCGTGTCCGGGCTGATGCACCAGACCGGCGTCATCAACGGCACCATCATCGGCTTTCTGGGGCTGACCTGGCGCTTCACGGCGCCGGTGAAATTCGGCGACACCATCGCCGCCGAGATGCGCGTGCGCGCCGTGAAGGAAACCTCCAAACCCGACCGTGGCGTGGTGACGCTGGCGTTCACGGTCACCAATCAGCGCCAGGAGCGCGTGCAGGACGGCGAGTTCACGCTGATGATGCGGCGCCGGGCGTGATCGTTGCCGGCGATCGGTGGCGCGGCGCCGGCATGAGCCGGGCCGCCAGGCGGGAAATACCGGCGCCCGCGCAGTCACACAGTGCCGAGAAACTGCTCCAGATCCCGCAACAGCCGCGCCGCCGGCACGCCGTCGGTGACGCGGTGATCGAAGGTGAGGCTCACGCTAAGGCACTGCCGCCAGGCGAGGCCCGCGCCGTCCCGTACCGCGACCTCGCGCACGCGTCCTGAACCCAAAATCGCCACCTGCGGCGGGTTGATGATGGGCGTGAAGGTGTCGATGCCATGACCGCCGAGGTTCGACACCGTGAAGGTGCCACCGTCGGCCTCGCCGGGCTGTAGGCGGTTGCGGCGGGCGCGCGCGGCAAGGTCGCGCATCTTGTGCGTGAAATCCGCGAGCGACAGGGCGTGCGCGTGATGGACCACCGGCGTGACGAGGCCATCGTCGAGCGCGACTGCAAAGCCGAGGTGCACCGCCGCCGACGGCCGCACCAGATCACCCTCTACGGTGGCGTTGAGGTGGGGGTGGCGCGGTAGCTGCTGCGCGATCGCCCAGCCGAGCAGTTCCCCCCAGCTTGGGCGCGCCGGCGTCTGCGCGCGCCAGGCGGCGGCTGAGGTGACGTCGATGTCGCGCGTCAGCGTCAGCTGCGCCGTCTCGCGCAGGCTACCGAGCAGGCGCTCGGCGATGCGGCCGCGGCGTTCGCGCAGCGAGTAAGGGACGGCAGCGCCCGGGGTGAGCAGCGCCTCAATGTCGGCCTCGACGATGCGCCCGCCGGGGCCGCTGCCGCGCACGGCCGCAAGATCGATGCCGTGGTCTTTGGCCAGCTTGCGAGCGCGGGGCGTGATCTGAGGCCCCGGGGGCGGGGCAGGGGAGTGATCGGCGCTGGAGGTCTTCGTCGGCGCTGCGGTGGGCTCGGCGGGCGCATCCGCGGTCAGCTCGTCGGCAGTGCCGATCAGGCACAGCGCGCTGCGCACCGGCACGGTCTCGCCGGCTTCCACCAGCGCCCGCAGGAACACGCCGCCACGGTCGGCGACGAGCTCCCCCGCCACTTTGGATGACTCGACCTCGGCGATCACTTCGCCCTCGGCCACCGCATCGCCAGGTGATTTGAGCCAGCGCGTGACCTGCCCGTCCTGCATGCCCATGGACCACTGCGGCAGCAGCACTTCGTGCGCCATGGCGGTTATTCCTGCACCAGCGCCCGCGCCGCGGCGACGATGTCGGCGGCCTGCGGATAGAAGCCTTTTTCTAGCGCCGGCGAGAACGGAATCTGCATGTCGGGCGCGGTCAGGCGCTTCAAGGGCGCGCGCAGCGACCAGAAGCCGTCCTCGGCGATGCTGGCGACGATCTCGCCGGCCACGCCGCAGCTCTTGTGACCCACGTCCACCACCAGCGCGCGGCCGGTTTTGGCGACCGATTCCAGAATCGTCGCCCGGTCGAGCGGCACCAGCGTGCGCGGGTCGATGACTTCGAGCGAGATGCCCTCCGCGGCCAGTGTGTCGGCGGCGGCGAGCGCCTCGCGCACGCGCGAGCCGATCGCGACCAGCGTCACGTCGCTGCCCTCGCGGCGCACGGCGGCCTGCCCGAACGGCACCAGGTAATCGTCTTGCGGCACCGGGCCACGGGCGCCCCACAGCGCGCCGTCTTCGAACACCAGCACCGGGTCGTCGTCGCGGATGGCGCTCTTGAGCAGGCCCTTGGCGTCGTGCGGGCTGCTCGGCACGGCGATCTTCAGACCCGGCACCTGCATGAACATGGCGTAGTTGCGGTCCGAGTGCTGTGCCGCAAGACCGCCGTTGTAGAACAGCGCGGCGCGGAACACCGCCGGCACGTGTGCCTGGCTGCCGTACATGTAGGCCGTTTTGGCGGCCATGCTGACCAGCGGGTCCATGGCCAGATACATGAACGACGCGATGGTGAAATCGACGATCGGCCGCATGCCGACCAGCGCCGCGCCGACCGCCACGCCGGCAAAGCCGGCCTCGCTGATCGGCGTGTCGCGCACGCGACCCTGACCGAATCGTGCGGCAAGGCCGCCGGTCGAGCCGTAGACGTTGAACGACACGTCCTCGCCCAGGATGAACACGCGCGGATCGCGCGCCATCTCTTGTTCCTGCGCCTCGCGAATGGCCTCGAGGAAGGTCAGCTCACGCATGGCCGGCTCCGATCGGCGTGCGGTACAGGCCCCGGTGCGCTTCGGCCGGGTCCGGCCACGGGCTTTGCTCGGCGAATTCGAGCGCGGCGGCGACCTCGGCGGTGACTTCGGTCTCGATGCTTGCCAGCGTGTCGGCATCGGCCACGCCGCTTTCGGTGAGGTGCGCGGCCAGCAGCGGCAGCGGATCGCGCGCCATCCAGGCGGCCAGTTCGCCGGGGTCGCGGTACGCAATGCCGTCGTACAGCGGGCCTTCAGAGTGGTGCACGTAGCGGTAGGTCTTGGCCTCGATCAGCGTCGGGCCGCCGCCGGCGCGGGCGCGGGCCACGGCCGCGCTCACCGCCGCGTGCACGGCCAGCGCATCCTGGCCGTCGACGATGTGTCCGGGCATGTCATACGCCGCCGCGCGGCGGGCGACGTCGGTGCTGCGGCTGACGCGCGAGAAGGCCGTGGTCACGCCGTAGCCGTTGTTCTCGCACAGGAACACCACCGGCACCTGCCAGGCGGATGCGATGTTGAGCGCCTCGTGGAAATAGCCCTCGTTGGACGCGCCGTCGCCGAAAAAGCACAGGCACACCCGGTCGCTGCCCTGCATCTTGAGGCCGAGCGCGGCGCCGACCGCCACCGGCAGGCCGGAACCGACGATGCCGCTCTCGCCAAGACTGCCGACCGAAAAATCGGCCAGATGCATCGAGCCGCCCTTGCCGCCATTGACGCCGGTCGCCTTGCCCAGGATCTCCGCCAGCAGCGGCCCCAGCGCCGCGCCCTTGCCGATGGGGTGGCCGTGCGAGCGGTGGTTGCCGACCATGGTGTCGTCGCCGCGCAGCGCCATGCAGGCGCCGACCACCTCGGCCTCCTGGCCGATCGACAGGTGCACCGAGCCCGGGATGCGGCCGCGGTCGAAGAGGGTCTTGACGGTCTCGTCGAAGCGGCGGATGCGCAGCATGCGCCGGTACATGTCGAGCTGCGTGGCGGGGTCCGGGTTAGTCATCGGTGTGTGCATCTTGCTGGTGAAATGCAAGCGGAGAGGCGCGCGACTGGCGCTAGCCCCGCGGCACAGGGAAGTGCCGCCGTTTTCAGCGCCGCAACGGCGCTGAAAACGAAGGAACCCGAAACCCGCGCGTTTCGGGTTCCTTAGTCCGGGGAGCCCACGACGGGCTCATCCGGACTTTCCGATTCAATGCACGCCCATGCCGCCGTCGCAGTTGATGGTCTGCGCGGTGACGAAATCGCTCGCCGGCGAGCACAGGAACACCACCGTGCCGACCAGGTCCGCCGGCTGCTCGCGGCGCTTGAAGCACTGCGCGGCCAGCACGCCGGCCCACATCTCATCACCGAACGGTGCCTCGGCCACGCCGGGGGTTTCCGTGAGGCCCGGCGCGATCACGTTCACGTTGATGTCGTACTCGCCGAGCTCGCGCGCCAGCGAGCGGGTCATGCCGATCACCGCGCCTTTGGTGGCGACGTAAGCGCTCAGCATGGGCGGCGGGGCGTGGAAGGTGGCCGAGGCGACGTTGACGATCTTGCCGCGCCGGCGCGCTTTCATGTCCGGCACCACGGCGCGGATGCAGTGAAAGCTGCCGAACACATTGAGCCTGAACAGCCGCTCCAGGAACGCCGCGTCGGTCTGCTCGATGGGCGCCAGCGGATACGCGCCGGCGTTGTTGACCAGCCCGTCGATGGGGCCGAGCCGGGCCTTGATGTCGGCCGCGCAGCGCAGCACGGCGGCCTCGTCCGTCACGTCGCACACGAAGCCGGCCGCCTTGCCGCCGGCGGCGCGGATGGCCGCCGCGGCGTCCTCGGCGCCGGCGATGTCGCTCACCGCCACCGCCGCGCCCTCGCGCGCCAGGCCTTCGGCGTAGGCGCGGCCAAGACCGCGCCTACGCCGGTGACCCAGATGACCTTGCCGTCCAGTTGACCGTTCATCGCTCTCCTCCTTGAATGAATGATCGCTTGGGTGGTGGCGACTGTGACACCGCGCATCGGGTGAGTCAAAGCGCTCTGGAAGGCCCTCTCCCCCGGCCCCTCTCCCGC
>NZ_JAQVGQ010000001.1:21074-51520 GCF_028696615.1 Immundisolibacter sp.
CGTCCAGTTGACCGTTCATCGCTCTCCTCCTTGAATGAATGATCGCTTGGGTGGTGGCGACTGTGACACCGCGCATCGGGTGAGTCAAAGCGCTCTGGAAGGCCCTCTCCCCCGGCCCCTCTCCCGCACGCGGGAGAGGGTGGCCGCAAGGCCGGCAGAGGGTGCCTACACCCCCGCCGCGGCGTGCTCGCGCGCGGCCAGCACCAGGTTCAGGCAGTTGACGTAGGCCTTGGCGGACGCGATCACGATGTCCGTGTCGGCGCCGGCGCCGTTGACGGCCATGCCGTCGCGCGCCAGGCGCACGCTGACCTCGCCTTGCGCGTCGGTGCCGGCGGTGATGCTCTGCACCGAGTACAGCTGCAGCTCGGCGCCGGAGTGCACGATGGCCTCGATGGCCTTGAAGGTGGCGTCCACCGAGCCGTCGCCTTCGGCGGTGGCGGTCTGCTCCTTGCCGTCGACCAGCAGCGTCACGGTGGCCTGCGGGGTCTCGCCCATCTCGGCGCACACTTTCATGCCGACCAGCCGGATGCGCTCGTTGGCCTGCGTGAGGTCCATGTCGGTGACCAGCGCCATCAGGTCCTCGTCGTAGATCTCGCGCTTCTTGTCGGCCAGCTCCTTGAAGCGCCGGAACGCCTCGGTCAGCTCCTCCTGGGTGGCGAACTCGAAGCCGAGCGCCGCCATGCGCTGCTTGAAGGCGTTGCGCCCGGACAGCTTGCCCAGCGTGAGGCGGTTGTCCTGCCAGCCGACGTCCTGCGCGCGCATGATCTCGTAGGTCTCGCGGCTCTTGAGCACGCCGTCCTGGTGGATGCCGGACTCGTGCGCGAAGGCGTTCAGGCCCACGATGGCCTTGTTCGGCTGCACGTGAAAACCGGTGATGGCCGCCACCAGCTTGGAGCAGGCCAGCAGTTGCCGGGTGTCGATGCCGACATCGCAGGGGAACACGTCCTGGCGCGTGCGCACCGCCATCACCACCTCTTCGAGCGCCGCGTTGCCGGCCCGCTCGCCAAGACCGTTGATGGCGCACTCCACCTGCCGGGCGCCGGCCAGCACGGCGGCCAGCGAGTTGGCCACCGCAAGCCCCAGATCGTTGTGACAGTGGGCGGAGAAGATCGCCTTGTCGGAGTTGGGGATGTTCTCGATCAGATAGCGGAACTTCTCGCCGAGCAGATGCGGCAGGTTGTAGCCCACCGTGTCCGGCACGTTGATGGTGGTGGCGCCGGCGTCGATCACCGCCTCGAAGACGCGGCACAGGAAGTCGAGGTCCGAGCGCCCGGCGTCCTCGGCCGAGAACTCGACGTCGTCCGTGTACTGCCGCGCGCGCTTGACGGCCCGCACGGCCGCCTCGAGCACCTCGTCCGGTGTCATGCGGAGTTTTTTCTCCATGTGCAGCGGCGAGGTGGCGATGAAGGTGTGGATGCGCGGCGCCACGGCCGGCTTCAGCGCCTCGCCGGCGCGGTCGACGTCGTTGTCGTTGGCGCGCGCGAGGCCGCATACGCGCGAGTCTTTGACGATCTCGGCCACCGCCTTGACGGCGGCGAAATCGCCGGGGCTGGAGGCCGGGAAGCCGGCCTCGATCACGTCCACCTTCAGGCGCTCGAGCGCCTTGGCGATGCGCAGCTTGTCCTCGCGGCTCATGGCGGCGCCGGGGCTTTGCTCGCCGTCGCGCATGGTGGTGTCGAAAATGATCAATTTGTCCTTGCTCACGACCGGTCTCCGCAGCGGTGATGGGCGGCCGCTGCCGCGTGGCAGCAGCGCTTGGTTTGAATCGGGATTGCGTTTGAGGTGGCCCTCGCCAGGGCATGGCTGCGTATGTCTGCCTTACGGCAGTCGCAGCGCGAGCAGCAGAGAAAGCGTGGCGTGGGCCGGCATCCGGGGCAGGATGCCCCGGTCTGAATCGAGCGCGCCCGCGCTGGATTCAGGGAGCCCAGCGCGGGCATGTACCGCGCTGCGGCGAGCTGAAAAATTCCAGGGACGGAATTTTTCAGCGTCGGACGAACTGGACGCGCACGGCCCTTCGCCGCGGCGGGCGCGGACGCCAAGGAGGCTGACGGGCTGGCGGTCGTGAGTCATGCGAGTTGCATTCGTGACGGACGCCGGCACTATAGCACCGCGTTTTTGTGCTGCAAACGCGCATTTCTCCACCCGGATCAAGCCGATGACCGATGCCGCCCGTTTCGTGGTCCACGCCCGCTGGGTGATTCCCGTGGAGCCGACCGGCCGGGTGCTGCAGCACCACGCGCTCGCCGTGCAGGGCGGGCGCATCCGCGCCGTGTTGCCGAGTGGTGCGGCGCGCGAGCAGTTCGCCGACTGGCCGCACCTGGAGCGGCCGCACCACGCGCTGATCCCGGGCCTGGTCAACGCCCACACGCACGCCGCCATGACGCTGCTGCGCGGACTCGCCGACGATCTGCCGCTCAAGCCCTGGCTCGAGCAGCACATCTGGCCGGCTGAGCAGCGCTTCGTGGGGCGGCAGTTCGTGCGCGATGGCACGGCGCTGGCGGTGGCAGAGATGCTCAAGGCCGGCATCACGTGTTTCTCGGACATGTATTTCTTTGGCGAGGAGACGGCCGAGGTGGCTGCCGCGGCCGGCCTGCGGGCGGTGATCGGCCTGATCGTGATCGATTTCCCGAGCGCCTACGCCAGCGACGCCGACGACTACCTGCGCCGGGGGCTCGAACTGCATGACGCCTGGCGCGGTCACGCGCTGATCCGCGCCGCGTTTGCGCCGCACGCGCCGTATACGGTGAGCGATGCGCCGCTCAAGCAGATCGCCGTGCTGGCGCAGGAACTCGACCTGCCGGTGCACATCCACCTGCACGAGACCGCGCACGAAGTGGCCGATAGCGAATCCAGGCACGGCGTGCGCCCGCTGGAACGCCTGGCGGGTCTGGGGCTGCTGTCGCCGTATTTGATCGGCGTGCACGCCACGCAGCTGCTGGCGGGCGAAATCGCCAGTCTTGCCGCCGCCGGCGCCAGCGTCGTGCACTGCCCGGAATCGAACATGAAGCTGGCGTCGGGCGCCTGCCGGCTGCCGGCGCTGCTGGCGGCCGGCGTGAACGTCGCCATCGGCACCGATGGTGCGGCCTCGAACAACGATCTCGACCTGCTGGGTGAGCTCAAAACCGCCGGCCTGCTGGCCAAGCTCACCACCGGCGATGCCGCCGCCGCGCCGGCGCCGGCGCTGCTGCACATGGCCACGCTCGGTGGCGCCAAGGCGCTCGGGCTCGGCGAGGAAACGGGCTCGCTGCTGCCCGGCAAGGCGGCGGATTTCGTGGCACTCGATCTGTCCGCGCCGCACTGCCAGCCGGTGCACGACGTGATCTCGCAGCTCATCTATGCGGCCGGGCGCGACGCCGTGTGCGACGTGTGGGTGGCCGGCCGCCGGTTGCTGGCGGACGGTCGGCTCACCACCCTCGACGAGGACGCCATCCTCGCCCGCGCCGCGGACTGGGGTGTGCGGATCGCCGCCGCCGACCATCCGGCGGGCTGATTCATTTCGAACCCTTCAAGGATTCTCATGCCCCAAACGCTTCCTGCGGGCCCGCTGGTGATCGGCCTGCCCGGCCCGCAGCTTGCGCCGGCCGACCGCGCACTGCTGCTCGAACCCGCCATCGGCGGCGTCATCCTGTTCGAGCGCAATTTCGAAGACGCCCGGCAGCTCACGGCGCTGTGCGCGGACATCCATGCCCTGCGCGAGCCGCGGTTGCTGATCGCGGTCGACCAGGAGGGCGGGCGGGTGCAGCGGTTGCGGCCCGGCTTCACGCCGTTGCCGCCGGCCGCCGCTTACGGGCGGACCTACGATCGCGATCCTGGCGCGGGTGTCATGCTGGCCCGCGCCGGCGGCCTTGTGATGGCCTCAGAGCTGCTCGCGCTCGGTATCGATCTGAGCTTCGCGCCGGTGCTCGATCTCGACTATGGCGTGAGCGAAATCATCGGCGCGCGGGCGTTTCATGCCGACGCGAACACCGCGGCGGCGCTGGCCGGTGCCTTCATGGCCGGCATGGCAGACGCCGGCATGGCGGCCTGCGGCAAGCACTTCCCGGGGCACGGCGCGGTGGCGGCCGACACGCACCTGACGCAGGTGATCGACGAGCGCTCGCGTGAGGCCATCGAAACCGATCTTCTGCCGTACCGGCAGCTCATCGGGCAGGGGCTTGCGTCGGTGATGATGGCGCACGTGCTGTTCCCGGCCGTGGACGCGCAGCCGGCCGGTTTTTCGCGCCGCTGGGTGCAGGACATTTTGCGCGGCGAGCTGGGTTTCGACGGCGCCGTGTTCAGCGACGATCTCGGCATGGCGGGCGCGGCCGGGGCGGGCGATGTCGTCGCCCGGGCGCGCCGCGCGCTCGATGCCGGCTGCGATTACCTGCTCATCTGCAATGATCCCGCCGCCGTGCAGGCGAGTGTGTCGGCGCTGCCGGCGCGCGCGGTGGCCGCTTACCGCCACCGTGCGCTGCTGGCGCGCGGCGGCAGCGTCGAGGCGGCGCAGCTTGCCAAGGCGCGTCAGTTGCTGGCCGATCTCGAGCCCGCCTGACGGTGGATGGGCCAACGCCGCTGAATAAAGTGGCGGCCCCAAGCCCGCACGGAAAGGGCCGCCGGGCCGCCTGTTAGAATTTTGAAAAAACCTCGCTGTGGAGCGCTTTTCCATGCAATTTGAGCTCACCCGTCTGCCCGTCACCGAACAGCCGGGCGGCTGCGTGGCGGTCGGCGTGTTCGCCTCGCACGCCCTCGCGCCGTCGGCCAAGCTGCTGGACAAGGCCAGCGACGGCGCCATCACGGCCGCCGTGAAGGCCGGCGACATCGCCGGCAAGGTGGGCGACACGCTGCTGCTGCGGGGACTGCCCGGCATTGCCGCCGAGCGGGTGCTGCTGGTCGGCTGCGGCAAGGCGGGCGAGCTGAACGAAGGCGCCTACCAGCGCATCGTGGCCGCGGCAGCAGCGGCCGTCGGCAAGCTGCACGCCGCCGAGGCGGCGCTGTACCTGACCGAGCTGGCCGTGACCGGGCACGACGAAGCCTGGCGCGTGCGCACCGCCGTCGCCGCGGCCGATCATGCGCTGTACCGCTTCACCGAGTACAAGCGCGAGCCGGGCCGGCGGCACCTGAAAACGCTCGCCATCGGCTGCGGCGGCAAGCAGGCGAAGGCGCTCGACGCCGCGCTGCGCCAGGGTCAGGCCATCGCGGCCGGCGTCAAGCTGACGCGCGATCTGGGCAACCAGCCGGCCAACGTGTGCACGCCGACGTATCTGGCCGAGCAGGCGCAGGCGCTGGCCAAGGCGCACGGCCTCGACATCGAGGTGCTGGACGAGCCGCAGATGCGCGAGCTCGGCATGGGCGCGCTGCTGGCGGTGGCGCGCGGCAGCCGCCAGCCGCCGAAGCTGATCGTGCTCAAGCACTTACGCGGCAAGGCCAAGGCCGCGCCGGTGGTGCTGGTGGGTAAGGGCGTCACCTTCGACTCGGGCGGCATCTCCATCAAGCCCGGCGCCGGCATGGACGAGATGAAGTTCGACATGTGCGGCGCGGCGTCCGTGCTCGGCACGCTCAAGGTCGCAGCCGAACTCGACCTGCCGATCAACCTCATCGGCGTGATCCCGGCCAGCGAAAACCTGCCCGACGGCAACGCCATCAAGCCCGGCGACATCGTCAAGACCATGGCCGGCAAGACGGTGGAGATTCTCAACACCGACGCCGAAGGCCGCCTGCTGCTGTGCGATGCGCTGACCTACGCCGAGCGTTTCAAGCCGGATGCCATCGTCGACATCGCCACGCTCACCGGCGCCTGCGTGGTGTCGCTGGGCAACCACGCGCACGGCCTGCTCGGCAACGACCAGAAACTGATCGACGCGCTGCTCGCCGCCGGGCGCACGGCGCACGACCGCGCCTGGCAGCTGCCGCTGTGGGACGACTACAAGGAGCAGCTCAAGAGCCCGTTCGCGGACCTGCCAAACGTGGCCGGGCGCGAGGCCGGCACCATCACCGCGGCGGCCTTCCTGTCCGCCTTCACCGAAAAGCAGCGCTGGGCGCACCTGGACATCGCCGGCACGGCCTGGAAATCCGGCAAGGACAAATCCGCCACCGGCCGGCCGGTGGGTCTGCTGGTGCAGTACCTGCTGGACCGCGTCGGCGGCTGATGACCGAGATCGACTTCTACGTGCTGGACGGCACACCGCCGCCCGACGCGCAGCTGTTCGCCTGCCGCCTGCTCGAGACGGTGGTGCGGCGCGGTGCGAAGGTGCACGTGCACGTGGCGGACGAGGCGGCCGCGCACGCGCTCGACGAGTGCCTGTGGTCGTTCAGCGCCGGCTCCTTCGTGCCGCATCGGCTGGTCGGCAGCGCCGGCCGGGCGCCGGTGTGGATCGGCTGGCAGCCGCCGGCGCAGCCCGGCGAGGTGCTGCTGACGCTCACCGACGAGGTGCCGCATTTCTTCAGCGGTTTCCGGCGCGTGCTGGAGCTGGTGCCGGCCGACGAGCCCGGCCGCGCGCGGGCCCGCGAGCGCTACCGCTTTTACCGCGAGCGCGGCTACCGGCTGCGCCAGCACAAGCTCGGAGGCGGCGCATGAACGACGACATCCGTATGCCGGAACCGGACCAGGACGACATCCCGACCCTGACCGACATCGTGGTGCCGGGACGCCCGCCTGCGCAGCCGGCGCCGCCGGCGAGCGAACCGCCGCCCGAGTTCGTGTTCGACATCGACTTCGATCACCGGCAGACCGCTGCCCCGACGCCAGCCGTGGCGCCGCCCGCCGTCGATGTGTCTGCCGACGACGATCTGCCGCTGCCCTGGTCGGACGAGGGCGGGCCGTCCGCGGTGGTGGCGCAAACGGCCGACGTGGCGCCCGCCGCCGGCGGGTCCAATGCCGAGGCCCTGCTCGCCGAGCTTCTGAACGACATCGGCGCGCGTCTGCAGCGGCGCATCGACGCCGAACTCGAACTCGCCGGCCAGCGCCTGCGCGCGGCGCTGCGCGAGGAACTGGACCGCACACTGGCCGAGCTGACGCGCGGCACCCCACCCACCGCCTGACCTCGCGCCGCCCGCCGGCGCTGCCCCATGGACAAGACCTACGACCCCAAGGCCATCGAACAGCGCTGGTACCAGCACTGGGAAACCGCCGGCTACTTCAAGCCGAGCGGGCAGGGCGAGCCGTACTGCATCGTCATCCCGCCGCCCAACGTCACCGGCAGCCTGCACATGGGGCATGCCTTCAACAACACGGTGATGGACCTTTTGATCCGCCACGCGCGCATGAGCGGCCGCGACACGCTGTGGCAGGTGGGCACGGATCACGCCGGCATCGCCACCCAAATGGTGGTCGAGCGCCAGCTCGCCGCGCAGGGCCTGTCGCGCCACGACCTCGGTCGCGAGGCGTTCCTGGAGCGCGTGTGGCAGTGGAAGGCCGAGTCCGGCGGCGCCATCACGCGCCAGTTGCGGCGCCTGGGCGCCTCCTGCGACTGGTCGCGCGAGCGCTTCACTATGGACGCGGGCCTGTCGGCGGCGGTGACGGAAACCTTCGTGCGCCTGCACGAGCAGGGTCTGATCTATCGCGGCAAGCGTCTGGTCAACTGGGACCCGGTGCTGCAAACCGCCATCTCGGACCTGGAGGTGGTCAGCGAGGAAGAGCGCGGCCACCTGTGGCACATCCGCTACCCGCTGGCGGACGGCAGCGGCTACCTCACTGTCGCCACCACGCGCCCGGAAACGCTGCTCGGTGATACCGCCGTGGCGGTGCACCCGGAAGACGCCCGCTACCGGCACCTGATCGGCAAGACCGTGCGCCTGCCGCTGTGCGATCGGCAGATTCCGGTGATCGCCGATGATTACGTCGACCCGAGTTTCGGCACCGGCTGCGTCAAGATCACCCCGGCGCACGATTTCAACGACTTTGCGGTCGGCGAGCGCCACAGCTTGCCGAAGATCAACGTGATGACGCCCGACGCGCGCATCAACGACGAGGCGCCGGCGGCCTACCGCGGCCTCGATCGTTACGAAGCCCGCCAGAAGATCGTCGCCGACCTCGAAGCCGCCGGCCTGCTGGAATCGGTCAAGGACCACACGCTGGTGGTGCCGCGCGGGGATCGTACCGGCGCCGTGGTCGAGCCCTACCTCACTGACCAGTGGTACGTGGATCTCACGCGCGAGGTGCAGCCGGACGGCCGCCCCGGCGGCATGGCCGCCATCACCCGCCCGGCGCTCGACGCCGTGCGCTCGGGCCGTATTCGTCTGATCCCGGACAACTGGGAGAAGACCTACGCGCAGTGGTTAGAGAACATCCAGGACTGGTGCATCAGCCGGCAGATCTGGTGGGGGCACCGGATTCCGGCCTGGTACGACGCGCAAGGTCGCGCCTGGGTGGGCCGCAGTTTCGAGGAGGCGCAAACGAAGGCGCGCGAGGCCGGCAGCGACATTGCGCCGGACAGCCAGGACGCGGACGTGCTCGACACCTGGTTCAGCTCGGCGCTGTGGCCGTTCTCGACGCTCGGCTGGCCCGAAAAGACGCCGGAGCTGGCGCGCTACTACCCCACCAACGTGCTGGTGACGGGCTTCGACATCATTTTCTTCTGGGTGGCGCGCATGGTCATGATGGGCCTGCCGTTCGCCGGCGACGTGCCGTTTCGCACCGTCTACGTGCACGGCCTGGTGCGCGACCACGAAGGCCAGAAGATGAGCAAGTCCAAGGGCAACGTGCTGGACCCGCTCGACATCATCGACGGCGTGGACCTCGAAACCCTGGTCGGGAAGCGCACCGCGGGTCTCATGCAGCCGCAGATGGCCAAAAAGATCGAACAGGCCACGCGCAAGCAGTTCCCGCAGGGCATCCCCGCCTATGGCACCGATGCGCTGCGCTTTACCTTCGCCTCGCAGGCCACGCTGGGGCGGGACATCAAGTTTGATCTCGCCCGCTGCGAGGGCTACCGGAACTTCTGCACCAAGCTGTGGAACGCCGCCCGCTTCGTGCTGATGAACACCGACGGCGTGTCGTTGGATGGCGAGCGGCGCCTGGGCCCCGCCGAGCGCTGGATCGAGGCGCGCCTGGCCGCCACCGTGGCCGACATCGACCAGGCCATCGCCGACTATCGGCTCGACTACGTCGCCAGCGCCCTGTACCAGTTCGTGTGGGAGGACTACTGCGACTGGTACATCGAGCTTGCCAAGCCGGTGTTGAATGACACCGCGGCCGATCCGGCGCTGGCCCGCGGCGTGCGCCACACGCTGCTGCGCGTGCTGGAAACCCTGCTGCGCCTGGCGCACCCGCTGATCCCGTTCATCACCGAGGAAATCTGGCAGCAGGTGGCGCCGCGCGCCGGCGTCAAGGGCGACACCGTGATGCTCGCCGCCTGGCCCAAGCCAAGCGATTTCACCGTCGATGCCCAGGCGGTGGCCGACATCGAGTGGCTGAAGGACATCATCCGCGCCGTGCGCAACCTGCGCGCCGAGCTCAACCTGCCGCCCGGCCAGCCGGTGCCGCTGCTGCTGAGCGGCGATGCCGCCGCGCGCGCGCGTCTGGCGCCGCACGAGGGCCTGCTGACGCGCCTGGCGCGCCTGGCAAGTCTCGACTGGGTGGACGCGGCCGACGCGCCGCAGGCCGCCGTGGCACTGGTCGGGGACCTCACCGTGCGCCTGCCGCTGGCGGGGCTGGTGGACCCGGCGGCCGAGGTGGAGCGCCTGGGCAAGGAAATCGCCAAGCTCGACCAGCTGATCGCGCGCGCCGAAGCCAAGCTCGCCAACCCGGCCTTCGTGGACAAGGCGCCGGCCGAGGTGGTGGCGACCGAGCGGGCGCGCCTGGCCGAGTTCGCCGAGCAGCGCGCCACGCTGGCGGCGCAGCGCGAACGCATGGCGGCGCTGGCCGGCTAGGGAACCGCTGATTTATTCAGCGGTTCCCTCCGGGGCAGGATGCCCCGGCATGAATCAAGGACGTAACCCATTGATTCATTGAGCGTCGCGCGGGCGTGTACCGCGCGACGGCGAGCTGAAAAATTCCATGGACGGAATTTTTCAGCCCTTCCCTAGCGCCCGCGGGTGATTTCCCAGGGCGCGACGTCGCCCGGCTCGACGGTGAACAACGGGTGCGGCTGCGGCGCGGCCTCGACCGCGAGGCCGGCAAGCCACGCCGGTGCCCGCTGCGCGAGCTTGGCCACCAGCTGTTGCCACTCGTAGGCCATTTGCCCGGTGGTGACCGTGAGCGTCAACCGGGCCGCGGGCTGGCGGATCTTGGCCGCATCGAAGCGGTATCCGCGGGCGGCTGCCTGCGTCTGCACGGCCCACAGATACGCCGCGATGCCAGCGCGCGGATCGGCGCATTCCTGAAACCGCCGCAGTTGCGGGTGATGGCGATACCCGCGTGTGTCTCCATGAAGCACCGCCTGCGCCAGCAGCGCTTCGCGCCACAGCGCGACCAGCCCCGTCGGGTCGAGATAGCGCGGATGCAGCGACCACAGGCGCACGGGTCAGTTACCGACCACGCCGCGGCTTTCCAGCACGGCCGCCAGCTGTTCGAGATCGCTGAAGATGACCACGCCGGCCGGCGGACGCTTCAGGCGCTGGGCCGAACGACCGCCGCACCACAGCGCCACATCGGGCGGTAGCGCTTGCCGCAGACGGCGCACGCCAAGGCGCACCGCCCCGGGGTCGACGTATTCCGAAAACGACAGTGCCACGGCGTCCGCGGCGAAGGCCTCGGCCGCGGCGACGATCTGGCTCTCTGGCGTCTGTGCGCCGAGCAGGATGCCTGCCGCACCCTCCACTCGCAGCAGCGCGAACGCCAGCATGAGGCCGAGCGTATGCGGCTCGCCGGACAGCGTCGTCAGCAGCACGCGCGGTCTGCGGGCGCCCGGGGGCAGCTGGGCGACGGCCTCCCGCAACACCGAATCGAGCTGCGCCGAGAAGTGATGCTCCTCGAAGACTTCGAGCACGCCCCTGGCCCAGCCATCGCCAACGGTGGTGAGCATCCCGGCCGCCGACTCACACACGAAGCGGCGCAGACCCTCGCGCAGCAGGCGTGCGCGCAGCTCTTGGCGCAGACCCTCGTCATCGTGGCGTTTGATGAGGTCGACGAGGCCGGGGTCGAGGGTGTCGGGCGACGGCGGTCGCGGCGCGGCCTGTTCCAGTTCTTCGGGGCTCAGCGTCAGTACCTGCCCAGGTCGCATGCCCAGATCCAGCAGGCGCCGCACCTGCCGCAGCCGCGCCACCTGTTGCACCGGATAGCGTCGCTCGCCGCGGGCGTTGCGCGTCGGCTGCGGAAAGCCGTAACGCCGTTCCCACATCCTGAGGGTCTCCTTGGGGATGCCGGTTTCGAGCGCCAGGGCGGCGATGGACAGGTCGGTCATTTCAATTTGTATAAGTCAAAAAGATTGACATAGTCGGAATCGTTGGCTAATTTTGGCCTGCGAAACTTAGTTTGTCCAAGACAAACTTATTTGACATCCTTGGGCCCCGTGATTGACTCGCTATCCGCTCGGGTCCTGATGCCCGGCGCCGGGCCGGGGCGCGCCGGTTGCCGATCGACAGGGCGCCATGGGGAATGCGCCACGGGCAAACGGGACGAAAAGTTTCAGGAAAGGCGTTTTTCGGCTGTCATTCAGGGACAAGGTGTTGATGGCTTCGAGTCAGCAACGGCTGCGAAAGGCAGCGCAGGGCGGTGCGGGGGATGGTTTCGACGTCGTCATCGTCGGCGCCGGGCTGCATGGTGGTCTGATCGCGCTGGCGCTGCTGGACGCCGACCCGACGCTGCGCCTGGCGCTGGTGGAGCGAGACGCCTGCCCGGCCGGCAACCACACCTGGTGTTTTCACCTCGCCGACGTGCCGGCCGATGTGGGGGCGTGGTTCGGGCGCCTGCCGGTGAGCCACTGGCCGGGCTACCGGGTGGCGTTTCCGGGCTTCGAGCGCGAGGTCGGGCTGCCCTACGGCTGCCTGTCGTCGGCGGCTCTTGCCGCGGCGCTGCAGGCGGCCTTCGCTGCGCATTCCGGCGCGCGCCTGCTGCTTGGCTGCGCCGTGCAGGCGCTGGAGGCCCACGCCGTACGCCTGTCGGATGGCCGCCAGCTGCGCGCTGCGCTGGTGATCGACGCCCGCGGCGGCGGTACCGTGGGCGCGACCGGCTATCAGAAGTTCCTGGGGCTGGAGGTGGAGCTCGCCGCCGACAGCGGGCTCGACCGGCCGTTGCTGATGGACGCCTGCCTGCCGCAAGGGCCGCAGTTCCGTTTCATGTACGTGCTGCCGCTGGCGCCGCGGCGGCTGTTGATCGAGGACACCGCCTTCGCGCGCACGCCGGACCTGGATCAGCCCGGGCGTCGGGCAGCCATCCGCGCCTATGCGGACGCCCGCGGCTGGCGCATCCGGGCTGTTCTGCGAGAGGAATCCGGCGTGCTGCCGATGCCCTGGCGGGCGAAGCCGGCGGCGCCGACGCTGCCGCTGAAGGTGGGTTACGGCGGCGGCTGGTTTCATCCAGCCACCGGCTATTCCGCGCCGTGCGCGCTGCGTCTGGCCACGGTGCTGGCGCGGCATTGGCGCGATCCGCTGCCGGCGCTCCGAACCGAGTGGCGGCGGCACCGGCGCCAGTTCCGGCTGGGTTTGCTGCTGAACGGGCTGGCGTTTCGCGCCTTCCGGCCGGAGCTCATGTGGCATCCGTTTGCGCGCTTTTACCGCCTGCCGCTGGGCACCATCGGCCGTTTTTACCGCCTGCAAAGCTCGGCATCGGATGTGGCGCGCCTGCTGGTCGGCCGTCCACCGCGCGGTTTCGGCAGCGCCTGGCTGCCCGGGCGTCATTCCCCGGAGGCTTGGAGATGAAGGCAGCGGGTGTGAACGGCGCGGTGCGGCGTCTGCCGGGCGGCGGCTGGCGGGCGCCGCCGCCGCTCGATCTGGCGGCGTTTTTCGATCACTGGTTGAATCGGCTGCCACCGGCGACCGGCGTGTGCGAGCAGGTGTGGCAGGACACGCTGTATGCGCCACTGCGGGAGTTTCTGGGGCGCGCCGGCAAGCTGCTACGGGCGCGGCTGGTGGCTCATGGTTGGCGCCTGGCCGGCGGCTGCGGCGAGGCGCCACACACGCTGTGCCTGCTGCCGGAAATCCTGCACAGCGCCTCGCTGATCGTGGACGACATCCAGGACGGCGCCGCGACGCGCCGCGGCGGCCCGGCGCTGCATCGGGTGATCGGCCCGGAGCGGGCGCTGAACGCCGCCAACTGGCTGTATTTCTGGCCGTATCGACTGCTGGACGAACTGCGCCTGCCGGCCGCCCGGCGCCGCGCCTGCCAAGACCTCATCACCGGCACGCTGCTCGACTGCCACCGTGGGCAGGCGCTCGATCTCGGCGCCGAGGTGTGGGCGCTGGCGCAGGACGACCTGCCGGCGCTGGTGGCCGAGCAAAGCCGCCTCAAGACCGGTCGCCTGACCGCGCTGTGCGTAGGGCTTGGCGCGCTCGCCGCCGGCGCCCGGCCGCGGCGGGTCGACACCTTGCAGCGCTTCGGCGAGCGGGTGGGCGTGGCGCTGCAGATGCTGGATGACCTCACCGCGGTGCTGTCGCCAGCCCGCCACGACAAGGCCGCCGAGGATCTGTGTACCGGCCGGCCGACGTTCGCCTGGGTGCTCGCCGCGCAGCGGTGCAGCGAGTTCACCTACCGCGCGCTACAGCAGCAGGGGCGCGCTGCGGCTGGCGGGGCCGACTGGCAGCCGCTGCGCGCGCTGCTGGCCGAGACGATCGGCGACGACCCGCTCGATTACCCGCGCGCGGCGCTGGCCGAAGCGGGCGCCCTGCTGGGTGGGAGCGATCTGCCGGCGGCAGCGGTGCAGGACGTGTTGACTGATCTCGAACGACTGGAGCGTGCTTATGGTTGAGCGGCGCGCCGCGGTAGTCGGTAGCGGTTTCGGTGGCCTTGCAGCCGCCATCCGTCTGCAGGCGCGCGGCATCAGGACCACCGTGTTCGAGGCGCGTGCGCTGCCCGGTGGGCGGGCGTATGCATTCGCCGAGCAGGGGCACGTGTTCGACATGGGCCCGACGCTGGTGACGGCGCCGCAGTGCCTGGAGGAGCTGTTCGCCATCGGCGGCGCGCGCCTGGCGGACCGCGTGGACCTGCTGCCGCTCGATCCGTTCTACCGATTGCAGTGGGAGGACGGCACGCGCTTCGAGGCGTTCGAGGATGCGGAACTGCTCGCCGCCGAGATCGACCGCATCGCGCCCGGTGACGGCCCCGGCTATGCGCGCTTCGCCCGCTACAGCGAGGCGGTGTACCGCGAGGGGTACGAGAACCTCGCCGGCGCGCCGTTCGTGACGGCCGCCAGCATGCTGCGCGCGCTGCCGAAGCTGGTCACGCTCCGCGCCGAGCGCTCCGTGTACGGCGCCGTCAGCCGCTACGTGCGCTCGGACCACCTGCGCCAGGCGCTGTCATTCCACCCGCTGTTCGTCGGCGGCGACCCGTTCGCGACCTCGTCCATCTACGCGCTGATCAACCACCTCGAACGCACGCACGGCGTGTGGTTCGTGCGCGGCGGCACGCACGCGCTGGTACGGGCCATGGTGGCGCTGTTCGAGGAACTCGGCGGCGAACTGCGTCTGGCTTGCCCGGTGCAGGGCATCCGCCTCGATGGTCGCAGCCACCTCGTGCGCACGGCGGCCGGCGAGCAGCGCTTCGATTTCGTGGTCTCGAACGCGGATGTGATGCACACCTACCGCACGCTGTACGAGGACCACCCGCGCGCGGCGCGCATGGCGCGGCGGCTCGATCGGTCGCGCTGGTCGATGGGTCTGTTCGTGGTCTATTTCGGCACCGACCGGCAGTACCGCGACGACGTGCGCCACCACACCATCCTGTTCGGGCCGCGCTACCGCGCGCTGGTGCGGGAGATTTTCTACGGCCACGCGCTGCCGGACGATTTCAGCCTGTACCTGCACGCGCCGAGCGTGACCGATCCCGCGCTCGCCCCGCCGGGCGGCGACACGTTCTATGCGCTCTCGCCGGTGCCGCACCTGGGCAATGCCGACATCGACTGGGATCGCGTCGGCGCCGAGTACGCCGAGCGCATCCTGGCGTACCTGGAACAGCACGCCATGCCGGGGCTGCGC
Organism: Immundisolibacter sp.; assembly: GCF_028696615.1. GTDB lineage: Bacteria > Pseudomonadota > Gammaproteobacteria > Immundisolibacterales > Immundisolibacteraceae > Immundisolibacter. Next base: position 36,120 of record NZ_JAQVGQ010000001.1, read on the forward strand.
GCGCACGTCACCGTCAAGCGCTGGATGACGCCGCGCGATTTCGAGCGCGAACTCGGCGCCCACCATGGCAACGGCTTCTCGCTGGCGCCGGTGCTGTGGCAGAGCGCGTACCTGCGCCCGCACAACCGCGACCGGCACATCCCGGGCCTGTACCTGGTCGGCGCCGGCACGCATCCGGGCGCCGGCATGCCGGGCGTGATCAATTCCGCCAAGGCGGCCATGACGCTGATCGACGAGGATTTCCCGCGATGAGCGATGCCGTTGCCGCCGTCATCCACCAGCATTCAAAGAGCTTCTCGCTGGCGTCGCGGTTGCTGCCGGCGGCGGTGCGCGGCGACGTGGTGGCGCTGTACGCCTGGTGCCGGCGTGCCGATGATGCGGTCGATCTGTCCACGGACCCACAGGCCAGCCTCGCGCGTCTTACGGCGGAACTCGACGCCGTGTACCGCGGTGAGGCGAGTGATGACCCGATTCTTGTTGCGTTCGCCGGGCTGGTGGAGCGCTGCGCGCTGCCGCGCCATTACCCGCAGGAGCTGCTGGCCGGCATGGCGATGGATTTGGCGCCCGATCTGTACGCCGACGACGCGGCGCTGGCGCTGTACTGCTACCGCGTGGCGGGCGTGGTGGGGCTAATGATGTGCCACGTGATGGGTCTTGCCGACGATGCCGCGCTGCCGCAGGCGGCGTTTCTCGGCATGGGCATGCAGCTCACCAACATCTGCCGCGACGTCGGGGAGGACTGGCAGCGCGGGCGGCTGTACCTGCCGTACCGGGCGCTTGGCTTTGCGGACGAAGGCGCGGTGCGCGGTGCGCTCGCGTGGCCGCTGGACAATGCCCTCGCCGCGCAACTGCCGCGGCAGGTGCGCCGCACGCTCGCGCTGGCGGACGCGTATTACCGGCGCGGCCTTGGCGGCATCGGCGCGCTCGACTGGCGCTGTGGCCTTGCCGTGCGGGCGGCGGCGCGCATCTACCGCGGCATCGGCGCGGCACTGGCGCGGCAGGGTTACCAGCCGCTTGCCGGACGCGCCTACCTGCCGGGCCGCGGCAAGGCGGCGCAGGTGCTGATCGCGCTCGCGCAGCAGCTTCGCGGCGGCTTTGCCCGCGCGCCGAAGGGCACGTCGAAGCGGGCGCCGCGGCGGGTACTCGAATTCGGAGCCGAGCTGTGTCTGCCGGGCGCGTGATGCCCGGCGCGGCGCTGCTGGCGGGGTTGGTCACGCAGGCGCATGCCATGGATGTCGAGGTCATCGCCCGCGGGCTGCGCAACCAGACCGGCAGCGCGCTGTTCGCGGTGTTTCTGGAACCGGCCGGGTTTCCGGGCGAGGGCGAGCGCGCCGCCTATCGTCTGGAGGCGCCTATCACCGGCAGCGAGGTGCGCGTGCGGTTCACCGATCTGCCGGACGACCGGCCGCTGGCAATCGCCGTGCTGCACGACGAGGACGGCGACAGGCGCGTGGCGATGGGCTTTTTCGGCATTCCCAAGGAGGGCTTTGGCGTGTCCAACAACCCGCGCATCCTGTTCGGCCCGCCGAGCTTCAAGGATGCGCTGCTGACACCCAAGGCCGGCCAGCCGGTCCTCATCGACATGCGGTACTTCTGAGCATGGAAAAGATCGCCGTTCCGGACGCCTTCGACGCCGTGGCGCCGCGCTACGACCTGATGTGTCGGCTGAATCCCGGCTACGTCGGCATGCTGGCGGACGCCGCCCGAGCGCTCGCGCCGTTGCCGGTGCCGCGGCTGCTGGACCTGTGCTGCGGCAGCGGACTTTCCACGCAGGCGCTGCGCCGCGCGCACCCCGGCGTGCCGATGGTGGCGCTCGATGGCTCGGCCGGCATGTTGGCGCAGGCGCGGCAAAAGGCGCTCGACCCGATCGAGTACCTGCAAGGCGACGCGCAGACGCCGGGGCGGTACCTCGCCGGTCCCTTCGGCGGGATTCTGATGTCCTACGGGCTTCGCAACGTACGCGACCCGGACCGGGCACTCGTCGAGATCAAGGACCTGCTGGCGCCGGGCGGGCTGCTGGCGATCCACGACTACAGCCTCGCTGGCCCGGGCGCCGAGCGGCTGTGGCGCTTCATGTGCCGGGCGGTGGTGCGGCCGTTCTGCGCGGCGGTGTCGGGCGCGCCGCAGTTGTTCGAGTACCTCGAAGACAGCGTGCTCGACTTCGACCGCCGCGACGCGCTCGCCGCGCGCATCGAGCGCGCCGGTTTCGATCTGCTGCGGGTGATTCCCGGCCGGTTGTGGCAGCGCCAGATCGTGCACACCTTCGTCGCCCGGCGGCCGGCATGAGGGCGTTCTCGCAACCGCATTTCGGCCGCGCCCGGCTCGCCGAGCCGCTGCGCGTGGCGGTACTGGGCGGCGGGCTAGCCGGCATCGCGGCGGCGGTGACGCTCGCCGAGCGTGGCGCCGCCGTCACGCTGCTGGAAGCCTACGCTGGGCTCGGCGGGCGGCTCGCCGCCTGGCCGGTCGAGGTGGCTGGCGAGCGCTTCGAGATGGACCGCGGCTTTCACGCCTTCTTCCGCAACTATTACAACCTGCGCGCGCTGCTGCGGCGGGTGGACCCGGCGCTGGGCGGCCTTGTGCCACTCACCGACTACCCGATCCTGACGCCGGCGGGGCCGCTGTCGTTCGCCGACCTGCCGAAGAGTGCGCTGCTCACGCTGCTGCCGCTGATGCGCCAGGTCGGAATCGGCATCGGCGATCTGCGCCGGGTGCGCATCGGCCACGCGCTCGCCATGCTCGGCTGGCACCCGCAGCGCACGCCGGCGCGCTGGGATTCCTTAAGCGCCGAGGACTGGCTGCGCGGCCTCAACTTTCCGCCGGCCGCGCGCATGCGTCTGCTGGATGTGTTCGCGCACAGCTTCTTCAACCCGACCGACGAGTTCTCGGCGGCCGATCTTTTGATGCTGTTTCACTACTACTTCTTCGGCAACCGCGAAGGGTTGGTATTCGACGTGGCGCGGCGGCCGTTCGGGGCGTGGTTGTGGGTGCCGTTCGCGGAGCATCTGAAGGCGCTGGGGGTGGACCTGCGGCTCGGCTGCGCCGGGCAGGCCATCGCGCGTCACGATGACCACTGGCAGGTGCATACCGCGCACGGCCCGCTGCTGGCGGATGCGCTGGTGTTGGCACTCGATGTGCCGGGCCTGCGGCGGGTGCTCGATGCCAGCGGCGCGCTCGCGGCTGCCGTGCGCACGCCGCTGGAGCGCGTGCGGCCGACGCGGCCGTTCGCCGTGTGGCGGCTGTGGCTTGATCGGCCGGTCGATGCCGCCCGCGCGCCGTTCGCCGGCACGGCGGGTTACGACATCCTCGACAACGTGTCCGTGTACAGCGCGTTTCACGACGAGAGCGCCGACTGGGCGCGCCGCCACGGCGGCGCGGTGCTGGAGCTGCACGCCTACGGGCTGGCTACCGACGACGAGGCCGACATCCGCCGCCGCCTGCTCGGCGCGCTGCACGCGGTGTATCCCGAAACCGCCACGGCGCAGGTGCAGGGCGAGCAGTTCCTGCTGCGCGCCGACTGCCCGGCGTTTCCGCCTGGCAGCGCGGCGGATCGGCCGGGCGTCGCCACGGCCGATCCGACACTGGTGCTGGCGGGCGATCACGTGCGCCTGCCGTTTGCCTGCGCGCTGATGGAACGGGCCACGGCGTCCGGCGTGCTTGCCGCCAACACGCTGCTCGCGATGCACAGGGTGGACCCGGCGCCGCTGTGGACGGGTCCGCAGCGCGGGCTGCTCGCGCCGACACTGAGGGCCGCCTGATGCGCCGGGTGAGCGACGTGCACGGCCGACCGCTGTGGCTGTTCGGCGCGGATCTTGGCGAACTGCCGGCGCCGTCCCGCGCCGACTGGCAGGCCGCCGAGCCCCGCTGGATCGCCGGCGCGCTGGAGCAGGCATTGGAACGCCCGGCCGGCGGCTGGCACGTGGTGGCGGGCTCCGCGGCGCTGCGCGGCAAGCCGATCGCCGCGCGCGTGCTGGGCCGCGATCTGGTGCTCTGGCGCAGCGCGCACGGCGTGCACGCGGCGGACGACCACTGCCCGCACCTTGGCGCACGCTGGTCGCAGGGACGGGTGCAGAACGGCGCCGTCGTCTGCCCCTGGCACGGCCTTGCGCTCGATGCCCAGGCGCCGTGCGCGGCGCTGCTGCCGGCGCATGACGACGGCGTGCTGGTGTGGGTGCAACTGCCGGGCGAGGAGCCGCTCGCGGCACCGGTGCTGCCAGCGCGGCCCACGGACTCGCTGGTATCCGTCATGACGCTGCCGGCGCGCTGCACGCCGCGCGAGGTGCTGGAAAACCGCCTCGACCCCTGGCACGGCGCGCACTTCCACGGCCATTCTTTCGCCCGCCTGAAGGTGCTGGAGCAGGCCGCGGACAGCATCACCGTGCGCGTGGCGTTTCGCGTGGCGGGACCGCTCGCGGTAGAGGTCGACGCGCGCTTTCACTGCCCGCAGCGGCGCTCGATCGCCATGACCATCGTCGCCGGCGAGGGGGTGGGCTCGGTGGTCGAAACGCACGGCACGACAGTCGACGCCGGCCGCTGTCAGATCACCGAGGCCGTGTTCGCGCACTCGGCACGGCCGGGCTTCGCGCTCGCACGGCGGCTCGGTTTTCTGCTGCGGCCGGTGATGAGCCACGCCGCGCGGCGCCTGTGGATCGAGGACGCCGCCTACTGCGAGCGCCGTTATGAACTTCGCGCGCAGCCGGTGGCGCTGCGCCCGCTCGCCGCTTCACGTTCAGGTCAGCCTGAGGACAGTTCCGATGAACGACACACCGCTCGATAGCATCGAATCGCCGGCCGACTTGCGCGCGCTGCCCGCCGACGCGCTGCCCGGCGTCGCCCAGGCGCTGCGCGACGAGATCGTGCAATTCGTGTCGCGCAGCGGCGGGCATCTTGCCTCCAGCCTCGGCGCGGTCGATTTGCTGGTCGCGCTGCATTACGTCTTCGATACGCCGCGCGACCGGCTGGTGCTGGATGTCGGTCATCAGGCCTACGCGCACAAGCTGCTCACCGGCCGGCGCGCGGACTTCGCCCGCATCGGCAAGGAAGGCGGGCCCGCCAAGTTCCTGCGCCGGGCGGAATCGCGCTACGACGATTTCGGCGCCGGCCACGCCGGCACGTCCATCTCGGCCGCGCTCGGCATGGCGCGCGGCTTGCAGGCGGCCGGCGAGGACGCCTTTGCCGTCGCCATGATCGGCGACGGCTCGCTCACCGCCGGCATGGCGCTGGAGGCACTGAACCACGCCGGGCACCTCAAACAGCCCAACCTGCTGGTGGTGCTGAACGACAACGAGATGTCGATCGAGCCGAACGTCGGCGCGCTCGGCGCGTTCCTGTCGCGCAAGCTGTCGGCGCCGTCGGCGCGGCGCCTGCGCCGTCTGGCCAAGGACGTGCTGGCGCCGCTGCCGCAGCCATTGCAGCAGCTCGCGCGCCGGGCGGAGCGCTCGGCAAAGGCCCTGCTGACGCCGGCCACGCTGTTCGAGGCGTTCGGTTTTCGTTACATCGGGCCGGTGTCGGGGCACGACCTGCCGTCGCTGCTGGCGACGCTGAAGAACGCCCGCGCGATGATGGCGGGCGGCGAAGGGCCGGTGCTGGTGCACGCCATCACGCGCAAGGGCGCGGGCTACGCGCCGGCCGAGGCGAACCCGCTCAAATACCACGGCGTGACGGCCTTCGATGCCGCCACCGGCGACATGCCCAAACCCGCCGCGACGGTGCCGTCCTACACGTCCGTGTTTGCGGATGCCGCCGTGCAACTCGCCCGCACCGATTCCCGCATCGTCGCCATCACCGCCGCCATGGCGGGCGGCACCGGGCTCGACCGCTTTGCTGATGCGCTGCCGCAGCGTTTCTACGATGTCGGCATCGCCGAGCAGCACGCCGTCACGTTTGCGGCGGGCCTCGCCACCACGGGCCTGAAGCCGGTGGCGGCGATCTACTCGACCTTCCTGCAGCGCGGCTTCGACCAGGTGGTGCACGACGTGTGCCTGCAGAACCTCGACGTCACCTTTGCACTCGACCGCGCCGGCCTGGTCGGGGCGGATGGCGCCACGCACCAGGGCCTGTTTGACTTGGCCTACCTGCGCTGCCTGCCGAACATGGTGCTGATGGCGCCGAAGGACGAAAACGAGCTGCGCCACATGCTGCGCACCGCCATCGAGCACCCCGGCCCGGCGGCGATGCGTTACCCGCGCGGCAACGGGCTTGGCGTGGCGCTCGATGCCGACATCCGGGCGCTGGAAATCGGCCGCGGCGAGCTGCTGCGCGATGGCGGGGATCTGGCCATCGTCGCGCTCGGCAGCCGCGTGGCGCCGGCGCTCGAGGCGGCCTCGCAGTTGGCCAGGGAAGGCGTTGGGGCGGCCGTGTTCAACGCCCGTTTCGTGAAGCCGCTTGACCTGCCGGCCATTGCCGAACTCGCCACCCGCTGCGGCGCGCTGGTCACGGTGGAGGAACACGCGCTCGCCGGCGGCTTCGGTAGCGCCGTGCTGGAGGCGCTGGCGGGGCAGGGCATCCTGGTGCCGACGCGTCTGCTCGCGGTGCCGGACGAGCTGGTCGAGCACGGCGACCCGGCCGCGCAGCTGGCGCGCTTCGGGCTCGACGCCGCCGGCATCGCGGCGGCCGGGCGGGCGCTGCTGGCCGGCCGCCGGCGCGCCGGGCCGGCGCCTGTCGGTGGCCTGTACCGCGCCGCGGCGAGCTGAACAATCTCAGAGCCGGGTTTTCATTACTCGCCCGGGTGGTTGGCGAACAGCGCCCGGCGGCCGAAGTACTGGTGTTCGAACTCGAGCTCGTCCTGCAGCTGGCGCATGCGTGCCTCGATGGTGGCGAGCTGAGCATAGGCGATCGGCTGCAGCTTGCTGGCCTGCCGCAACTGCTCGAGCGCCATCTCGATACGGCCGTTTTGCACGTGGTACTCGGCGCGCATCTGATAAGCCTCGATCTTGTCGCCGCGTTGCTCGGCGGCCCGCGCCAGCAGCTCCAGCACCCGCGGCGAGGGCTGCGCCTGATGCACCTGTTCGCCGAGCAGGGCGCGCGTGGCAGCCGGATGCCCGGCGCGCAGCTCGGCCTCGCCAAGCAGCAGCAGCAGCGCTTGGTTGTTCGGGTACAGCTTCAAGTCCTCCCGCGCCTGCGCGCTGGCCAGCGCCGGCTGGCCGGCAGCCAGCGCCAGCTCTACCTGCGCGCAGCGGTAGGGCAGGAAGTCCGGCCACTGGGCCCGCAGGGCGGCCAGTTCGGCACCGGCGGCCGGCAATTGTCCGGCGCGCGCCAGCGCCAGCGCCTTGCCATAACGCCAGGCGCGCGCCTGGTGGGCATCGTCCGGTGCCGGAGTTTGTTCGTAGTAACGCAGCGCATCGGCAGGGGCGGCGGCGGTCAGCACGCGCACCCGCTCGCGCACGTGCACGAACATGGCGTTGTCGGGCAGGCGCCGGCCGGGCAGGCTCATGGCGCGATCGCGCGCCTCGGCGACGCGGTCCAGCGTCACCGGGTGCGTGCGCAGGAAGGCCGGTAGTTGCTCACCGGCCGAGAAGCGCACCGCCTGGTGCAGGCGGCCGAAGAAATCGGCCATGGCTTGCGGGTCGAAGCCGGCAGCGCTCAGGGTCTGGATGCCGATGCGGTCGGCCTCGGATTCGTTCTGGCGGGTGAAGTCGATCTGGTTCTGAACCGCGCCGGCCTGCACGGCGGTGATCGCCGCCGCGCCGGCATCGGCGCCGCCGTAGGCGCCCAGGATGATCGCGCCCAGCATGGCGGCGATGGTCGGCATGCTCATGCGCTGCTGTTGCTCGAGCGCGCGCGGCAGGTGGTGCTGGGTGACGTGGGCGATTTCGTGCCCCAGCACCGACGCCAGCTCGTCCTCGGTTTGGGTGGTCAGGATCAAGCCGCTGTGCACGCCGATGTTGCCGCCCGGGCCGGCAAAGGCGTTCAGTGTCGGGTCCACCACCACGAAAAAGCTGAAGCCGTTGCGCGCATCGTCGGCATTGCGCGTCAGGCGCTGGCCCAGGCTGCTTACGTAATCGACCACCAGCGGGTCGTCCAGCAGCGGCATCTGCTGGCGTACCTGGCGCATGAAGGCGACGCCGATGCGCTGTTCGAGCTGTGCGGACAGCAGGCCGCCGGCGGCGTCGCCGATTTCCGGCAGCGCGATTTCAGCCTGTGCGGCGGGCAGGCACAGGCACAAAAAAACACAGATCAGGCGACGCAGCATGGGCGGGGATTGCACGCAGGCGATGGTTACCGACTTAAGACAGTATCCTTTGTACGGAATTACGCCAGCCCCGCGCCGTCATGACCGAATCCATCATTGCCCAGGAACTCGACACCAGCGGCCTGCTGTGCCCGTTGCCGGTGCTCAAGGCGCGCCGTGCGCTCAATGCCATGCAGTCGGGGCAATGCCTGCTGGTGATCGCCACCGACGGCAAGGCACCGGACGATTTCGCCGCCTTCTGCCAACAGTCCGGCGACCGCCTGCTCGAGGTGCAGCGCGACGGCGAGCGGTTCCGGATCGTAGTGCAAAAACGCTGAGCGAACCGCGGATTCATTCAGCGGTTCCCGTCCGGCGGCGGATGCCGCGGCATGATGAATCGATAGCGGAGCCACGGCATCATCGAGCGTCGCGCGGGAGTGACCTTTGCGGCAGCATTTCCTGAGCGGGCCTTCAGTCCGCCAGTGCCGCGTCCTGCACCTTGGCCACGCCGTAAACGTAGCGCAGCACCGGAACATCGACGCCGAGCTCGGCGGCCTTGTCGAGGTAGGGCTTCAGGATCACGTCGACTTCCATCTTGCGCCGGCGGTGCAGGTCCTGGTGCATGGAGGTGCGGCCCTCGGTCTCGCCGCTGGCCTGCATGCGCTGCCGAAACCGCCTGCCGAGCTGCATCATGAGGTCCACCGCGGCGTCGAATGGCAGGCTGTCGTACTCGCGGAACTGCCCCATTGGCGCGTAGAAGTTCTGCGGCGCGTAGCCCATGGCCTTGTAGACCTTCAGGAAGTCGCGCGCCAGCAGGATGTAGTTGACGGCGCCCTCGCGCACTTCTAGCCCGTCCGGAAACGTCAGCGGCAGGCCGAGCGTGCTCACCGACCAGCCGGAGGCGGTGCCGATCTGCATCAGCTTTTCCCACAGCACCTGGCGGATGTCCGGCACTGCCTTGGTACCGAAGCCGGCGTTCTGGAACGCCGCCACCACCGCCTCGATGCGCGGCGTGACGCCGCCGTCGAGTTCTCCGAAATAAGCCGTGGTCGGCGTGGTCAGGCCGGCCATCACGTGGCCCGGCTCGAGTAGCACGCCGCCCTCGATGGTGGAGGCGCCGATCACCTTGTCGCGTCCGGCCCAGTCACGCAGGCGCTGTTCCTTGCCGATGCCGTTCTGCAGCGAGCACACCATGCGCACGCGGTCCTTGAGCGAAGCGGCCTCGGCCAGCGCCGTTTCCGTGTCCTTGGCCTTGGTCAGCAGGATCATCAGGTCGAAGTTGCCTGTGGCCTGGTCCGGATGGGTGACGCAGGTCAGATGCTCGCGCACCACGAAATCGCCATAAATGCCGGTGATGCGCAGGCCGTTGGCGCGGATGGCGTCCATGTGGCGCGGGCGGCCGACCAGCGTCACGTCCTCGCCGGCGCGCGCCAGCATGCCGCCGATCACCGAGCCCAACCCGCCGGCGCCGCAGATGATGAATCGCATATCGTTCAATCTCCTCCGTTTTGTGATGCGCCCGTGGGGCGCTGCCGCGCGGCGGTGTGGTGTCGTTCGCCGCTGCCGGGTGGATTGTGCAGCCAAAGCGGCTGGCGGCCGGCGGGCCCGGCCGCTCGCAGGCTAGAATGCAGCCCTGACGGGCTGGTGCATGACGCTGGCCTTGTGTCCTTGTCGAGGTGATTGTCATGCCGAACTCAATGCCGGAATTCAAGCTCGAAGCCAGCGACCTGTATGTCGAAGAGGTCTTCACGGACCGTCGCGTCGGCAGCATCCGGCGCCTGCAGCCGGTGACCGTGGACGGCCAGCCCGACCCTGGACGGCCGGTGCAGTTCATCGGCCAGACGCAGATTCTCACGCCGATGGGTGCGTTGCCGCTCACGTTCGAGATCCCGGCGGCCACGCTGGCCGAGGCGGTCGAGCAGTTTCCGGCGCAGGCGCAGCAGGCGCTCGAGGAAACCGCCCGCGAGCTGCAGGAGCTGCGCCGTGAGCAGGCCTCGTCCATCGTGGTGCCCGAGCCGGGCATGGCGGCCGGCCTGACCGGCGGTGGGCGCCCGGGCGGCGGGCGCATCCAGCTGCGCTGAGAGCTTGTGAATTTTTCAAGGAAAACGCTGATTTATTCAGTGTTCAGTGTTTTCCGTCCGGGGCAGGATGCCCCGGCGTGAATCAAGGGCGTAAGCCCTTGATTCACGGAGCGTTGCGCGGGCGTGTACCGCGTGACGGCGAGCTGAAAAATTCCAGGGAGGGAATTTTTCAGCATTTCCCAAGCTCCGAGGCCGGCCAGGGATGGCCGGACGCGAATCGAGCCCTTGAGGGCTTGATTCGCGGGAGCCCGTCCGGGCGTGTACCGGACGGGTGACGCAAGAAATGCGCAGGACGCGCATTTCTTCACAAACTCTGAGCCGCGGTCCGGCGCGATATCCGCGCATGGCAGGACTGCCTTGCGCGCGAAACAAATCGGCATGTCCTTGATGTGTCGATGTCGCGCCTGGACAACAGCGAGGCGCGGCGAGCCGAAAAGGGCCGCACAGCCCTTTTCGACGGTCTGTTAAAGTTTGCCACCAGGCACCGAGCGCCGGGGCCGGCGTCGCTGTCGTCGAGTGTTTCAACCTTATGAGGAGTCCCCCATGTCCATGACCGGCATTCTTCGCCCTGGCCACGTGCAACTGCGCGTGCTCGAACTTGGCCCGGCGCTGCATCACTACAAGGAAATGATCGGTCTGATCGAGACCGCCCGCGATGCCGAGGGCCGGGTGTACCTCAAGGCCTGGGACGAGCACGATCTGTTCAGCATCGTGCTGCGTGAGGCGGACAGCCCCGGCATGGACTTCTACGGCTTCAAGGTGCTGGACCAGAAGACACTGGAGCACTACGCGCAGCGCCTGACCGATTATGGTGTGGCCATCGAGCGCATTCCGGCCGGCGAGCTCAAGGGCACCGGCGAGCGGGTGCGCTTCGAGACGCCGTCGGGGCACCTGATCGAGCTGTACGCCGAAAAGCAGCACGTCGGCAACGGCCTGCCGGACGTCAATCCGGACGTGTGGCCGGATGGTCTCAAGGGCATGCACCCGACGCGTTTCGACCACTGCCTGCTCAACGGCGACAGCATCCCACAGACCGCCAAGCTGCTCCAGGAGGCGCTGGATTTCGATCTGACCGAGCGCATCGTGGCACCGGACGGCACCATGGTGGGCGCCTTCCTGTCGTGCTCCAACAAGGCGCACGACGTGGCTTTCATCCACGAAGAATCCAAGGGTCGCCTGCATCACATCAGCTTCCACCTGGAGTCGTGGGAAGAAATCCGCCACGCCGCGGACATCATGTCCAAGAACTACATCCCGGTGGAGTACGGCCCCGGCCGGCACGGCCTCACGCGCGGCCTGACCATTTATTTCTTCGACCCGTCCGGCAACCGCAACGAGACCTTCCACGGCGGCTACATCCGCTACCCGGACATGCCGGTGCTGACCTGGACGCACGAGGAGGTGCCGAAGGGCATCTTTTACTATGGCCACAAGATGATCGAGAGCTTCGTCACCGCCAACACCTGAGGGCCCGTCATGACCAAAACCGTCCAGCTAACCACCCTGCATTGGGATGCCGCGCTCACCGTGGCGCGTGCAGCGTTGGTCAAGGCGCAAGAACTCGGCATTCGCGTCGCGGTGGCGGTGATGGATCGCGGCGGCAACCTGCTGGCGTTTGCGCGCGACCCGAACGCGCCGTTTCACTCCAGCACCATCGCGCAGGACAAGGCCACCACCTCGGCCGGTTTCGGCTTGCCCACCAAGCAGTGGTGGCCGGTGCTCGAGGGCATGAACTCGCCCGGCCTGCTGGCAGGCATCGCCGCCGTGCCGCGCATGGTGGTGTTCGGCGGCGGTGTGCCGGTTTACGTGAACGGCGAGTGCGTCGCCGGCGTCGGCGTGTCCGGCGGCAGCGAGGAGGAGGACGAAATCTGCGCCCGCGCCGGCCTGGCGGCGGCCGGCCTGGTGGCCGAGCCCGGCAAGAGCTGACGCACGGCGGCCACCCGTCGACTGTCTGGCGGCCGGCGGATGCCGGTCGCCTCGATTGTTTGTGCCCCCGCGCTGTCGATCCGGCAGCGGCCCGATGCCGGTCTTCCCCACGACCGGTGCCCTGCAACTTCCTGCTAGCCTTTGACCATGAAAGAAATCAAACACTTCATCAACGGCCAATTCGTCGCCTCGGCGAGCGGCCGCACGTTCGACGACATCAACCCGGCGACCGGTCAGGTCATCGCCAAGGTGCACGAGGGCGGCAAGGCCGAGATCGACCAGGCCGTAGCGGCGGCGCGGGCGGCGCTCAAAGGCCCCTGGGGCAGCATGCCACTGAACGAGCGCATGGGCTTGCTGATGAAGCTTGCCCACGGCATCGAGGCGCGCGCCGAGGAGTTCGCGCAGGCGGAAGTGGCCGACAACGGCATGCCGATCACGCTGGCGCGGCATGTCGACGTCCCGCGCGGCAGCGCCAACTTCATCCAGTTCGCCGAGCACTTCAAGTACGTCGCCACCGAGTGCTGGGAGATGGAAGGCGCACTCAATTACGCGCTGCGCCGGCCGCTCGGCGTGGTCGGCATCATCTCGCCGTGGAACTTCCCGCTGCTGCTGACCACCTGGAAAGTGGCGCCGGCACTGGCGGCCGGCAACACGGTCATCATCAAGCCGTCCGAGGAGACGCCGGCCACCACCGCGCTGCTGGCGGACGTCGCCAAGGACATCCTGCCGGCCGGCGTGCTGAACGTGGTGCATGGCTTCGGCCCGGATTCGGCCGGCTCGGCGCTCACCGAGCACCCGGACGTGGACGGCATCACCTTCACCGGCGAAACCACCACCGGCCAGATCATCATGCGCGCCGCCGCGGCCAACCTGAAGAAGGTGTCGTTCGAGCTCGGCGGCAAGAACCCCAACATCATCTTTGCGGACGCCGATCTCGACGCCTGCATCGAGACCACGATGCGCTCGTCCTTCGCCAACCAGGGCGAGGTGTGCCTGTGCGGGTCGCGCATCTACGTGGAGCGCCCGCTGTACCAGGCGTTCCTCGACAAGCTGGTGGAGCGCATCCGCACCACGGTGAAGATCGGCGATCCGACCGACCCCGCCACCACGCTCGGCGCGCTGATCTCCAAGGAGCACCTGGCGCGCGTGCAGGGCTTCCTCGACTCGGCCAAGGCGGATGGCGCCACCTTCCTGACCGGCGGCAAGCGTCCGGAAGGTCTGCCCGATCATCTCAAGGACGGCGCGTTCCTGGAGCCGACCGTGATCGTCGGTCTCGGCCGCGACTGCAAGGCGCAGCGGCAGGAAATCTTCGGCCCGGTGGTGTCGGTGACGCCGTTCGACAGCGAGGACGAGGTGGTCGAACTCGCCAACGACACCAAGTACGGCCTGTCCGCCACTGTGTGGAGCACCAACCTCAGCCGTGCGCACCGCGTGGCGGCGCGTTTGGAGGCCGGCATCGTGTGGGTCAACACCTGGTTCCTGCGTGATCTGCGCTCGGCCTTCGGCGGCATGAAGTACTCCGGCATCGGCCGCGAGGGCGGCGTGCACTCGCTCGAGTTCTACTCGGAACTCAAGAACATCTGCATCAAGCTGTAAGGGGGGGCGCATGGACAAGGCCAAGATCGACAGCTACAGCGAAGAGCTGTACCAGGCCCTGCGCGGCGCCCGCGTGGTGGACCCGCTGAAGGCGCGCGAGCCGGACATCGGCATCGAAGATGCCTACCAGATTCAGCTCGGCATCATCCGCCGGCGCATGGAGCGCGACGGCGAGACCATCATCGGCAAGAAGATCGGCGCCACCAGCAAGGCCGTGCAGGGCATGCTGGGCGTGGATCAGCCGGACTTCGGACACCTGATGTCCAGCATGGCGTACAACGACGGCGACGTGGTGCCGATCGAGGGCAACCTCATCCAGCCGCGCATGGAAGGCGAGATCGCCTTCATCCTCAAGCGCGACCTGCTCGGCCCCGGCATCACCAACGCCGCGGTGCTGGCCGCCACCGAGTGCGTGATGCCGTGCTTCGAGATCTGTGATTCGCGCATCCGCGACTGGAAGATCGGCATTGAGGACACCGTGGCCGACAACGCCTCGGCCGGGCTGTTCCTGCTGGGCGACCGGGCGGTCGATCCGCGCAAGGTGGATCTGAAAACCTGCGGCATGATCCTGGAGAAGAACGGCGAAATCGTCGGCCTCGGTGCCGGCGCCGCCACGCTGGGGCATCCGCTGAACGCCGTGGCCTGGCTCGCCAACACGCTCGGCCGGCGCGGCATCCCGCTCAAGGCCGGCGAGGTGATCCTGTCCGGCTCGCTGGCCACCATGGTCGGCGCCAAGGCCGGCGATCACATGCGCGTCACCATCGGCGGCATGGGCAGCGCGTCGGTGTGTTTCGCCTGACCGAGGCGCCGAGCGATGCCGCGGCTCGCGTTCGGGGCATCCTGCCGGCATGGAAACGCCGATTTATGCAGCGATTCCATGCCGGCGCAGCTGCGACGGCCAGCTCGGCACAGGTCGCACCTTGTCGACATCTGCAATGCCGGCGACACAGATGGCCGATATAGAGCACTGTCATTCCAGGTGACGACCCATGCCATCGTGGTTGATCTTTGCACTCATCGGACTGGGCGGCGGCCTCGCTTCGGGGCTGTTTGGCATCGGTGGAGGCATTCTCATCGTGCCGGCACTGGTGTACTGGGCTGGGTTTTCGCAGCACCAGGCGACCGGGACGTCGCTTGCCGTCCTGTTGCCGCCGGTCGGCCTGGCGGCCGTCATCGAGTATTACCGCCACGGCAACGTCGATGTGCATGCAGCGGTCATCCTTGCGGCGACGCTGTTTGTCGGTGCATGGTTGGGCGCCGAAGCGGCCAATCGGCTGGATGGTCCCTATCTGCGCCTGTTGTTTGGCATCTTCGTGTGCGGCTTGGGCGTGCATGCGGTGATTGGCGCGATCAAGCGCCTCGGCTGGTTTTGAGCCAGGCCGAAGCACGGCTGGTCGCGTTATGGGAATCGCTGTAACGACCGTGACCGGCGTTTGCCCGCTTGCTGCCAAGCGGTGTCGGTCCGTGTGGCGGCGACCTTTGGCGTAACCCGCGCCGGGGCCGGGCCCGCCCCGGCGCCGGCGTCAGTACCTGATCTCGGTCACCAGCTGCACGGTGCGCCCGATGCCGGGGATGACGTGGGCGCCGTTCTCGTAGATCGCATCGTAATAGCGCTTGTCGGTCAGGTTCTG